>JAOZSY010000133.1:2662-7484 GCA_029939445.1 Bacteroidales bacterium | reverse complement strand
CTCTATTAGCTCAAAAGGTAAAGTTTACTGGAGAAGCACCTGCTAGAGTTGAGCTGCAGCAACAGTTTAGAGTAACATATACCTGTAATAAAGATGGCGATTTTGAGGGCCCTGACTTCAATGGATTTCAACTATTGGGAGGTCCTAGCGTAAGTTCTCAAACAAGTATGTCCATAGTAAATGGGCGCACTAGCCGTAGTAGTATGAAATCATATACCTACTATTTAAAAGCCAAAAAAGAAGGTACTATTATTATACAAGCTGCGAGAATAGAGATTGACGATAAAATCTATAAATCCAATGAGCTAAAAGTAGTTGTTGCAAAAGGCAAGGCTGCAAATAATGCTCCTAAAGAAATTACTAATACAGATTTTAAAGCAGAGGGTAAAGTATTTATAAAGTCTATAGTAAGCAATAGAAATGTATATATGGGTGAGCCTATTATTCTTACTCAAAAACTATACTCTAAAGAAAAAGTTGCAAATATTACTGATTTTAAAGAGCCTACACTTACAAGTTTTTATAAAGAGAATATAGATATTGGAGAATTGACATTAGGTACTGAGGTAATTAATGGTGAGAGTTATAATGTTGTAATATTACGAAAATCAATTCTGTTTCCGCAAAAAAGCGGAAAATTAGAAATTGGAAATTTTGATTTAGAAATTGTAATTCAGGTAGTAAAGCAAAGGCGTGCTCGCGATAGAATGGAGCAGATGATGTATGGTAATGTTATTAGATATTATGACAATAAGGAACTAAAGCTAAAATCACCAAAAGTTAAAATCAATGTTAAGCCACTACCTAGCAATAAACCTTCTAGTTTTACTGGTATAGTTGGTTCTTTTAGCATTAGTGCTTCTGTAGATAAGAATGAGTTGAAAACCAATGACGCTATAAACTTTAAGGTAAAAATTAAAGGAAAAGGAAATATTGGTTTAATGGAAATTCCTACAATAGACTTCCCGCCCGACTTTGAGATTTATGACCCAAAGGTTTCTAAAAATATAAAGAGAACAACTGCTGGTGTTAGTGGTTCTAAAAATTACGAATACCTAATTATACCTGGCAATGAGGGTGATTTTGTTATTCCAAGTTTTGGTTTTACATATTTTAATCCTAAAACAGGAAAATACCAAGAGTGTAAAACTGATGATATTGATATAAAAGTACTTAGAGGAGAAGGCAGTGCCGATATATCAAATTCAGGAAGTGCAGTTAGCCGTGATGAGGTGAAATATGTAGGAAAAGATATTCGCTATATCCAACTATTTATTGGTGAAACCTCTAAGCTTGGCGAACATAAGTTCAACTCATGGTTACATATTTTACTAATGCTTATATCCCCTATTCTTGCAATCCTACTAATAATATTTATTAAGAAGCAAGAAAAAAAGTTAAGCAATAAATCATTGATGCGCCATAAGAAAGCAACTAAAATGGCAAAGAAGCGACTAAAAGTTGCCAAAAAAGCAATGGTAGAAGAAAATAACAACTTGTTTTACGAAGAAACATCAAAGGCATTATGGGGATATCTTGCTGATAAGTTTAGTATTGATCTTTCCAAATTATCAATGGATATTGTGAAAGAAAAACTTCAGCAGAATAATGTAAATGAAGATTATATTATAGAAATAAATGGATTGATAAATAGATGTGAGTACGCTAGATATGCTCCTAAAAGCGAGATAAAAGGCATTAATGATATTTATGTACGATCTATTGATGTTATTAGTAAAATTGAAAAAACTCTAAAATAGATATTGATGAAAAAATTATTAAGCACTTTACTATTTAGTTTTATTATTTCATTTTCGTTATTTGCCAATGTAGAGAATACTTTTCAGCAGGCAAACGAATTGTACAGTAATGGAGAATATACACAAGCAATAGAACTATATGATTCTTTGATAAATAGTAATGTTTCTTCGGCAAATATCTATTATAATATTGGGAATTCATATTTCAAATTAGATGATATACCTAATGCAATATTGTATTTTGAAAAGGCTAAAAAAATTGAACCAAATAATCTTGATATTATTTATAACATTGAATTAGCAAATACTCGTATTGCTGATAAAATAGAGCAGGTTCCTCAATTTTTCCTCAAAACCATTTATTTAACTACCCTAAATAGTTTAACCGAAAAACAATGGACTACAGTGAATATTAGCTTATTTATTATATTTCTAATTTTCATAGTATTATTCTATACGCGTAGTAATAACCGTAAGTTGTGGCTATCTTTTTCAATAGTATTTATTATACTAACTTTTACAAGTGGAATAATTGGTTTTCAAAGTTATAAGCAAAAAACAACACATAATACTGCTATTATTTTCACTCCTACTATTGATATAAAAAGTGCGCCAGACACCAAGAGCAATACTATATTTATATTACATCAGGGCACAAAAATATCTTTATTAGAAAAAACAGCCCAATGGCAAAAGGTGCGCATTGCAAGTGGTAGCGAAGGTTGGCTAAAGACTAATAATATTATAGAAATATAGATTATAGTTTTCAACAAAAGAAGATATTTATAGTGATAATTATTGAAAAATAAAGATAGTTTTTAAGCTATGCTTATGTATATTTGTATCCATAATATTTAAACAAACAAAATGAATAAATTAAGTTATAGCCTAGGTGTCAATATTGGCGAAGGCATGAAACAACAAGGTTTTTCTATTGAAGACTTTGAATCATTTGCCAATGGACTTAGAGATGTATATGAGAAAAACATTAAAATTAAGCCTGAGGAATTGAATCAAATACTAAATGATGAATATGTACGTATTCAAACAGACGTTGTAGATGCTAAGAGAGAAGATGGAGAGAAATTTCTATCAGAGAATGCTAAAAGAGATGAAGTTACAATAACAAATAGTGGTCTTCAATACGAAGTTATAAAAGAAGGTAAAGGAGAGATTCCTACAGCCGATAAAACAGTAACTGTGCATTACCATGGCACATTACCTAATGGGAAAGTATTTGACAGCTCAGTAGATAGAGGTCAGCCCGCGAGTTTTCCTGTAACAGGAGTAATTAAAGGATGGGTAGAAGCTCTACAATTAATGAAAACTGGCAGTAAATATCGTCTTTTCATTCCATCAGAATTGGCCTATGGAGCACAAGGTGCTGGAGGCGATATAGGACCTCATCAAGCTTTAGTTTTTGATGTAGAATTACTTTCAATAGACAAATAGATATGAATAAATACAATATCACTACTCAAGGACAACAGTCCTCGATTATACTGCAAATAGCTAGTATACATAGTTTTGGTATTAATAATATATTTTTATAATTTCAATTGAGCTACTTTTTTAGTAGCTCTTTTTTTGTGAAATTTTTAATAAATAAATAATTATGAATAATAGAAGTCTAATTTCAATTAATGATTATAGCAAAGAAGAGATACTGCAAGTCTTAAAGACTGCTGAAGAATTTGAGGCTAATCCCCGTCAAAAAATTCTTAAGAATCATGTTATTGCAAGTCTATTTTTTGAACCATCAACGCGTACACGTTTAAGCTTCGAAAGTGCAATTAATCAACTAGGAGGAAGAATAATTGGATTTACTGATGCATCAAGCTCTAGCGTAAAAAAAGGCGAATCGCTACGCGATACTATTGAAACAGTATCGTTATACTCCGACCTTATTGTAATGCGTCATCCTTTGGAAGGAAGTGCACGTTTTGCTAGCGAGATAAATGATACACCAGTAATAAATGCTGGCGATGGCGCTAATCAACACCCTACTCAGTGTTTGTTGGATTTGTATTCAATAAAACAAACTCAAAATAGACTTGATAATTTAGATATTGCTTTGGTTGGTGATCTGAAATATGGTCGCACGGTGCACTCATTAGTAATTGCAATGAGTATGTTTAAGAATATTCGTTTTCACCTTGTATCTCCAATAGAGCTAAAGTTACCACGCTCTATCAAAGATTTTATTGTTGCAAATGGCCATTCATATAAACAATATACCGATATTTCAGCAGTAATTAACAATATCGATATTTTATATATGACTCGTATTCAGCAGGAGCGCTTTGCTGACCAGCTGGAATACGAAAGAGTAAAGAACTCTTACGTTCTTGAGAACTCTATGCTCGATAATTCTCGTGATAATTTAAGAATACTTCACCCAATGCCTCGTGTTAACGAAATTGATGAAAATGTGGATTCTAATAAGAAGGCACACTATTTTCAACAAGCACAGAATGGTGTCTTCGTTCGTCAAGCATTATTAGCTACAATTTTAGGTTTACGATAAACCATTGTATTCATTTATTTTAGAAAGTATTTTATTATGGAAAATAAAAAAACAGAACTTAAAGTATCAGCTCTTGAAAATGGAACTGTAATCGATCATATCCCTGCAGGACACGTACTGCAAGTAATGCGTATTCTTAATCTTGAAAATTTTGAAGATCAAATTTATTTTGGAGCAAATCTTGATTCAAAAAAATATGGTAAAAAAGGAATTATAAAAGTTACTAATCGTTTCTTTAAAGATGTGGAAATTAACAAAATTAGCTTGGTGGCTCCTACTGCTACTCTAATTGAAATTAGAGATTTTGATGTTACAAAAAAATCTGGCGTTAATATTCCTGACACTGTAGAGGGCTTTGCTAAATGTATAAACCCAAAATGTATTACTAATCATCAGCAAATAACTACTAAGTTTTATGTTACTGATAAAGTTGACTTAAAGATGAAATGTCATTATTGTGAGAAGATCACTAAAAAAGATGATGTAGAGTTTTTATAAAAACATCTAATTATTATAAAGGTCAGTAATTTAGTTT
>JAOZSY010000133.1:0-2562 GCA_029939445.1 Bacteroidales bacterium | reverse complement strand
GAATTTATTACTTATAAAGAGTTTCTTGATAAAGTTAATAAGCTTTCATACCATTTGCAAAAGAGTGGTATGAAACCTAAAGATAAAGTAGCCATTTGGAGTGAAAATAGTCCTAATTGGTTAATATCATACTTTGCAATTGTAAGCTTTGGAGCAGTAGCTGTCCCTATTCTACCTGATTTTTCGGCTACCGAAGTAGAGAATATACTACACCACTCTGAAACAAAGGTATTGTTTGTTTCTCCAACACTTTATCGCAAGCTATATCTTGATGGTACTATAATTGGTAAAACAATTATTTTATTATCAGATTTTACTATCCATATTCATAAAAAAGATGAAGTTATAAAGGAAGCTGATTTTAAGAAATTTTGCGAAGATAATAAGGATGAAATTGAAGGTTTAAAACTACCAGAAGTAAAATCAACAGACTTAGCTTCAATAATATATACTAGCGGCACTACAGGCACATCAAAAGGCGTAATGCTTACACATGCAAACTTAATAGCAAATTCAATTCAATCTTATAATATTTTCCCTACTGACGAAAATGATAGATCTTTATCATTATTACCTATGTCGCATACTCTGGAATTTACATTAGGAAACATTATGCCTGTAATGTGTGGCTTTTCAATTAGTTACATAGATAAACCACCAACAGCTTCTGTATTATTACCAGCCTTAAAGAAGGTTAAGCCTACAATAATGCTTACTGTGCCTTTAATTATTGAAAAAATATATAAATCAAAAATACGCCCTGAATTAACTGCTTCTCCCATAAAGAAGTTCTTATACGAAAATGTTCCTTTTATGCGAAAACTAATGCATAAAATAGCTGGAAAGAAACTTTATGGCACTTTTGGAGGTTCATTACGCTTTTTTGGAATTGGTGGTGCAAAACTTGACGAAACAGTTGAGCGATTTTTATTTGAGGCTGATTTCCCTTATGCTATTGGTTATGGATTAACCGAAACTTCTCCCCTTATTGCTGGCACATTGCCTCATAAATGTAGAGTTGGGTCTTGTGGTGCAGCAATTTATGGCGTAGAGCTTAAGCTTAGAAACATTGACCCTATAACTAAGGAGGGTGAAATTATAGCTTATGGACCTAATGTGATGCAAGGTTATTATAATGACGAAGAAAAAACTGCTGAAGTATTTACCGAAGATGGTGGTTTTATTACTGGTGACACTGGTATTTTCGATAAAGATAATTTCCTATTTATTAAAGGCCGAATAAAAAATATGATACTTGGCCCTAGTGGCGAAAATATTTTTCCTGAAGAAATAGAAGCTGCTATAAATAAAAGTGAATGGGTTTTAGAATCACTAGTATATGAGCTTAAAGGCAAGGTAGTTGCTCGTGTGGAGTTGAATTATGAGGAGCTAAACAAACATCTCAAGGCGATGAAGGACAAAGCTTCGGAAATGGAAAAAGAGATTAATGAACTACTTAGCAATATTAGAAAAAATGTAAATATTGAAGTAAGTAAATTCTCTCGTTTGACAAATATATTTGAGCAAAAAGAACCATTTGTAAAAACACCAACTAAGAAAATTAAACGTTTTCTTTATAAAGATAAAGAAGCTCATGAGAATCCTTTAGAAAATAACGAAACTAATTCATAAACTTAAAATAGATCTACAATCATAGTATTGATATAATACTTTGATTGTAGATAATAAATAAAATCGTATTGAATACTAAACTACAACACCAAATTGCTCTTACACTAATTCCTAAAGTTGGTGATATACAAGCAAAAAAACTTATCGCATATTGTGGTGGTGTAGAGGCTGTTTTTAAAGAAAGTTATAGTAATCTTCAAAAGATTCCTCAAATTGGAAATTCTATAATCAAATCTATAAAATCTGCCGATGTAATGAAGCGAGCAGAAGAGGAAATGTTATTTATTGAAAAGCATGAAATAAAACCGCTCTTCTTTTTGGATGAAGATTATCCTCAAAGGCTAAAACATTGTGATGATGGCCCCATATTACTATACTATAAAGGCAATGTAGATTTAAATACAGCACAAATACTTTCAATAGTAGGTACTCGCCAAGCAAGCAAACATGGGCAAGAGATTTGTTCGGAAATAATCTCTCAATTTGCTGGAAGCAACACACTAATTGTTAGTGGCTTGGCATACGGTATTGATAGTTGCAGTCATAAATATGCATTATCAAATGGGCTAAATACCATTGGTGTATTAGGACATGGATTAGATAGGATTTACCCTGCTGAGAATCGCAAATATGCTGAAAAAATGGTAAATCAAGGAGGCCTACTAACAGAGTTTACCAAAGGAACTATCCCCGATCGTCAGAATTTCCCCATGCGCAATAGAATTGTTGCAGGAATATCAGACGCTACACTTGTTGTAGAGTCTAAGGCACGAGGCGGTTCACTTATCACAGCATTTTTGGCAATAGATTATAATAGAGATGTATTTGCTATTCCTGGCAGGCCACATGACGAAAATTCGGCGGGATGTAATATGCTGATTAAGAAAAATGTTGCTCACCTTATTAATAATGCCAAGGACATAAAGGAAC
>JAOZSY010000362.1 GCA_029939445.1 Bacteroidales bacterium | reverse complement strand
TACATATTATGAGCAAATCAATTAAAGGAACACAAACTGAGCAGAATCTTCTAAAATCATTTGCTGGTGAAAGTCAAGCACGAAATAGATATGAATTCTTTTCAAAAGCAGCTAAGAAAGAAGGTTATGAGCAAATCTCTAGAATTTTTCAAGAAACTGCTGACCAAGAAAAGCAACATGCTAAAAGATTCTTTAGCTTCCTTGAAGGTGGTGAACTAGAGATTACTGCTACATACCCTGCAGGTATAATTGGCACTACAAAAGAAAACCTTGAAGCTGCTGCTGCTGGTGAAAATGAAGAATGGACAGAATTATATCCTGAATTTGCAAAAGTTGCAATGGAAGAAGGCTTCCCTAAAGTTGCTACAGCATTCAAAATGATTGCTCTTGTAGAGGCAGAGCATGAGAGAATTTACTTGAAACTTCTTCAAAATATTTCTGAGGATAAGGTGTTTATTAAAGACGGTAAAGTTTGGTGGAAATGCATCAACTGTGGCTATGTTTATCAAAGTGAAAAAGCTCTTGAAAAATGCCCAGCATGTTTACACCCAAAAGCTTATATGCAAATTCGTGAAGAAAATATCTAATATTAGTTGGCAGTCTTCAGTCGAAGCTCGGCAGTTGAATTATTAGACTATTTTACTAAAACAAAAAGCTTTTCAGTTTATTCTCTATATTGAGAAAAACTAAAAAGCTTTTTTTTGTTGTTGAATTATTGATTTTTGAGATCCTCTCTCCTTGTCCTTTTTCCTTGTCCTTTTTCCTTAAACCAAACCATCAATAAGACTATCGTCAGCAAAATTAGGCAGAGTAACTTTAAGATCGGAGTTAGCGGCCATTGCACGCTTTATTGCAAATACAGCACCTTCGTTACGCGCCCATGAGCGACGAGAGATTCCATTATTCACATCCCAAAATAGCATATTCTTAAGTCTGCGTTCAGCATCAGGAGTTCCATCAAGCAGCATTCCAAAACCACCATTAACAACCTCGCCCCATCCTACTCCACCACCATTATGAATACTTACCCAGGTAGCACCTCGGAAGCTATCACCAATAACATTTTGAATAGCCATATCCGCTGTGAAACTAGATCCATCATATATATTTGATGTTTCACGGAAAGGAGAATCTGTTCCAGAAACATCATGATGATCGCGACCAAGCACAACAGGCGCTTTTAGCTTACCTTCTTTTATTGCGTTATTAAATGCTGTGGCAATTTTAATTCTACCATCAGCATCAGCATATAAAATTCTTGCTTGAGAACCAACAACTAATTTATTAGCTTTTGCTCCCTTTATCCACTCAATATTATCACGCATTTGCTGCGCAATTTCTATGGGCGAATTCTTAGCCATTTCCTCAAGAACATCCATTGCTATTTTATCGGTAAGATCCAAATCAGCAGGATCGCTTGAAGTACAAACCCAACGAAATGGCCCAAAACCATAATCAAAACACATTGGACCCATTATATCTTGTACGTATGATTGATACCTAAAACCACCTTTATCATTCAATATATTAGCATAAGCACGGGAAGCCTCTAATAAAAACGCATTACCATAATCAAAGAAATACATTCCCTTGGCAGTAAGAGCATTTATTGCATTTACATGACGATTTAAAGTTTTCTGAACCTCCATTTTAAACTGCTTTGGATTATCAGTCATCATCTTATTAGATTCTTCATAACTCATATCTGCAGGATAATATCCACCAGCCCAAGGGTTATGAAGCGATGTTTGATCAGAACCAAGTTCTACATGCATATCTACCTCAACAAATTTTTCCCATAAATCAACAATATTACCAACATAAGCTAAGCTAACAACTTCCTTATCAGCCTTTGCCTTACGAATTCTATTCATCATTATATCAAGGTCGTAATGTAATTCATCAACCCAACCTTGTTCATGACGCTTTTTAGCAGCAGTTTCGTTAATCTCAGCAATAATCCCAATAGCTCCAGCAATTACAGCAGCTTTTGGCTGAGCGCCAGACATTCCTCCTAAACCAGAAGTAACAAATAACTTTCCTGCGAGACTATCATTTTCGTCTTTCTGAATCATACGACCAGCATTAAGTACAGTAATAGTAGTACCGTGTACAATACCTTGAGGACCAATATACATAAAAGAGCCAGCAGTCATCTGCCCATATTGTGAAACACCCAATGCATTAAACTTCTCCCAATCATCTGGTTTAGAATAATTAGGGATAGTCATACCATTGGTAACAACAACACGTGGAGCATCTTTATG
>JAOZSY010000361.1 GCA_029939445.1 Bacteroidales bacterium | reverse complement strand
AGTTGCTGATGCCATAGAGTCTTATAAGAGTAATATGAGTGGAGGAAAGATTTTACTAAAATTATAGTACACTTTCTTTCGCATCAGGTTTTCTACCATAGAATAAATCATCCATTTTAAGAGCTATTTTATAGTGAGGCGGTGACTCCAAGTCACCGCCTTACTGGCAAAATAGCAGATTTGTAGAGTAACACGGGCATCTTGCCCGTAGTTTAATGATGTATAATCATCTGGCAAGATGTCCGTGAAACAATACTCCATCTAATATAACTTACCCCTGCAATATCTGGCTTATTAATGCTACACTGAATATACTTAGTAGAAACCAACCAATAAATCCTTCTAAAATTGCAATATATCTAGCACCACCTTGTACAGGGATATTTCCAAAGCCTAGAGTGGAGAATGTGTTTATACTGAGCATTAAAGAATTAAGGATTCTTATAATTATAAGGTATGTTATATAAACTAAAATTGAAAACCCAACAACTATACTCACATATATTTTTCTGCCGGTATTCAGATCAATCCATTTTCCTTGTAAAATCTCAGACTTATTATATATCCATACCATAAGATTGTGTTTGAATAAGGATGAATAATATAATGGTTTGCCTAAAATTCTAATAAGAAATGGAACTCCAATTTTACTTGTTTCAAGTTCGTTTTTATAAGTTTCGTACTCGTCAAAATCATCTTTATAATTATCAATATAAAAATCCTCTAATTTCTGCTCCTTGCTAAAATATTCCAATAATTTTCGATGCTTAGCAATAAGAAATTTCCTATCTATCTGATCCCAATCGCTGTAAAGAAAGAAGTAAATAAGTGAAAAAGCGAGAATCACCCACATTGATACCATAACTGAGCGCACAGGGCTAGTGCCATATTCAGCAAAGTATTTAAGGAATAAGTTTAGCTTCCAATAGAGATATGTTTTAACACTTTTATTGCTGCGGTACAAATACTCTAAGCGTACGGTTTCCATATCCTTCATGGCTACATAGCAAGCATTCTGCGACTCTAGGTCACCACGGTCTTTGTAGAGACTGAGTAGTTTTTTATAAGTTGAGGTAAGCTTATAATAATATTTTGTATTTCTAGCTTGGTTTATATCTGCACTAATATAAATTTCCATTAATACTTGACCTATCATAACCTCTGTGGAAAACCAAACCATTTGTTCTGTTACTATTATTCCAATATTACTAATAAATTGTTCCCATCTTAAATCAACTAAATTAGAAGCAGGGAAAACTACACCTTGCATGTCTACGCTTTGTAGAAACTCTGAATTTGTAATATTATAATCCTTAATTACTGCAAGCTCACCAAGTTTTACTTCAGTATTAAATATACATGAATCTATCTCAAAATTAAATACTTTTCCACTAAATTCAAACCAACTATTCTTAATAGTTGAATTAAATACTGAACTTAGTATTTTTAAATTTACTTTCTCTGACAGAGATATTCTTCCTGATCTCCTAGGTACTATAGTGTCATTTATAATTGCACTATTACCAATATTAAACTCACTATTAACGATCTCTATATTACTGTGTCCCTCTACATTTCCAAACAAATGAAAACTATTATTTACGACACATCTTTTTATTCTAATAAATGAACTATGCTGTATAGATATATAGAGTTTATTTATTATGCTATTATCAATTAGTATGAAAGAACTTGTATTATCATAGTCCTCTTTAAGATCGATAATTAATCCTTTATTAAAAACAAAATTATTAAATTTCAAATCGACATTATTCAAGGTTAGGCCTATGAGTGCTATATGGGAATTTATTACAACACTATCA
Source organism: Bacteroidales bacterium (assembly GCA_029939445.1). Taxonomy (GTDB): domain Bacteria; phylum Bacteroidota; class Bacteroidia; order Bacteroidales; family UBA1556; genus UBA6267. The sequence continues at coordinate 450 of JAOZSY010000361.1, read as the reverse complement.
AGAGCCTGATAATTGTCGGATTCAATCAAAGCATTCTCCAACCTATATTCTTCCTCCTTACAATTAATAATCTCCTCCATCATCTGCGAGTAGGTCAACACTCTTGAGTATTTGGGTTTTTCTTGAGCAGTGGAGTTTAAGCTAAATAGTATAAATACTAAAAGTATGAGTTTAGAAAAATGTTTCATTATACGGAGTGTTTTGTTGTTGTTAATTTGTGATGCTGCAAGATACAAAAAAAAGCCATATCGTATCTTGATTAGATGGCTTAGCTATAAAAAGTGTGACGTATAGTGAGGCGGTAACTCTAAGTCACCGCCTCACTGGCAAAATAGCAGATTTGTAGAGTAACACGGGCATCTTGCCCGTTGTTTATTATTCATGTATCATCATCGGGCAAGATGCCCGAGATACAAAATCAATTTATTTAATTCTAGACAGTAAACCTTC
>JAOZSY010000360.1 GCA_029939445.1 Bacteroidales bacterium | reverse complement strand
GACTTGGTTAATTTGTTAATAAGAAAGTAAGAAAATAAACTATTTCTTATGCTATCTTCGTACTACTAAAAGTGAAGTAATTTACTTTTTTAAAAGTATTAGAATTCAGTTGATTAATTATAATAGAGATTACAGTTTTATGAAAAATTTAGACCTTTTTACGAATTTTGAGGGAAATGCTCTTAAAAATACAGATGATAATAAAAAAGCGAATGAAGAAAAAGGTAAACAAGATATATTTTATAATAAAATAAAAAATACAAGAGAAGAAATGCTGATTAATTTTGATGAGATTAAAAATGTTCAAACGGAACCTTCTAAACCGAAAACCTACACTTACGAAGAAGCTTTAGCCTCAAGTACTGATTACTTTAAAGGTGATGAGTTAGCTGCTGCAGTATGGATAAATAAATATTCTTTAAAGGATAGTGATGGAAATTTGTATGAGCAAAATCCCAACGATATGCACAGGCGTATTGCTAAAGAACTTGCTCGTATTGAGAAGAAATATGATAATCCAATGTCTGAGGAAGAATTATTTGAAGTTTTAAAAGACTTTAAACATATTATTCCGCAAGGTAGCCCGATGGCAGGTATAGGAAATAAGCTTCAAGTAGGTAGCTTGTCCAACTGTTTTGTTATTGGTAACGATGGTACTTCTGATTCTTATGGTGGTATTATGAAAACTGATCAAGAACAAGTTCAGTTAATGAAGCGAAGAGGAGGAGTAGGTCACGATTTAAGTGGAATTCGTCCTAAAGGTAGCCCAGTAAAGAATAGCGCATTAACTTCTACGGGCATTGTTCCTTTTATGGAGCGTTACTCTAATTCTACTCGCGAGGTTGCCCAAGATGGTCGTCGTGGTGCTTTAATGTTGAGTATTTCTATTGAGCATCCTGATTCAGAGGATTTTATTGATGCAAAAATGGATAGTACTAAGGTTACTGGTGCTAATATTTCTGTTAAAATTACTGATGAATTTATGCGTGCCGTAATTAACGGTAGTAGTTATAAACAACAGTACCCAATAGGATCTGATAATCCAAAATATAAGAAAGAAATTGATGCACGAAATATTTGGGGCAAGATTGTTCATAATGCATGGAAATCTGCTGAGCCAGGGATTTTATTCTGGGATACAGTAATTAATGAGTCTGTTCCTGATTCGTATGCTGACCTAGGTTTTGAAACTGTTTCTACAAACCCTTGTGGCGAAATTCCTTTATGTGCATACGATAGCTGTCGTTTATTGGCAATCAACCTTTATGGTTATGTTGAGAATCCATTTACTGATAAAGCAAAGTTCAATGCAAAACTGTTTGCCAAACATGTGCATATATCTCAGCGTATAATGGATGATATTATTGACCTTGAGCAAGAGAAAATTAATGGTATTCTTGAAAAGATAGATAAAGATCCAGAGAAAGAGTCAATTAAGAGAGTTGAGCGAGAACTTTGGGAAAATATAAGAGATAAAACTGAGCAAGGACGCCGTACAGGCATTGGTATAACTGCTGAAGGAGATATGCTTGCTGCACTTGGTTTTAAATACGGAACCGAAGAGGCAACAAACTTCTCAGTAGATGTTCATAAATTGCTTGCAATAGAGGCTTATAGCTCATCAGTAAACTTGGCAAAAGATAGAGGTGCTTTCCCAATATATGATTATAAGAGAGAAACAGAGAATCCATTTATGCGTCGTATTTTTGATGCAAAAGAAGGTTTAGAGGAAAAGATGAAGAAATATGGTAGAAGAAATATTTCACTTCTTACCATTGCGCCAACGGGTACTACAAGTATGATGGCTCAAACATCATCAGGAATTGAGCCAGTTTTTATGGTTAGTTATATGCGTCGTCGTAAGGTTAATCCTAACGATTTAGCAGTTAATGTTGCGTATATTGATGAAGTAGGAGATAGTTGGGAAGAGTTTGTGGTTTTTCATCATAAATTTGAAACTTGGCTTACTGCAAATGGATATGATATTACCGAAGTAAGAGAATATAATAAAGAACAACTTGACGAATTAGTTGCAAAGTCGCCATATTATGGAGCAATGGCTAATGATGTTGACTGGGTTCAGAAGGTTAGAATGCAAGGTGCTGTGCAGAAATGGGTTGATCATTCAATATCGGTAACAGTAAATGTGCCCAATGATGCTAAAGAAGAGCTTATTGGTAAAATTTATGAAGAGGCTTGGAAATCTGGCTGCAAAGGAATGACTGTATATCGCGATGGAAGTCGCTCGGGAGTTCTTATTAGCAACGAAGAGAAAAAAGAGT
>JAOZSY010000132.1:3141-7566 GCA_029939445.1 Bacteroidales bacterium | reverse complement strand
CCTTTTTCATATCCAAATCTCTTAAGAATTTCATCATAAGTTTTGCTTGCATTCTTGGTGTCTTTATTATGAATGTATAGGTTGGCTCTCTGATAATAGTAATTCTTATTATCAGGATGTAAGGCTATTAATTCCTTATTAATTCCTAATGCTGCAGAATAATCCTTCTGATCTTTATATAATCGTATTAGGAATTCTTTATACCAGGTGTTTTTATTATCTATTTCTATGGCTGCAATTATATAGCCTTTAGATTTTTCAGGGTTTTGATATTCGTATATTCTTGCCAATTCATAATATGAAGCATCATGATTTGGGTTTTGCTTTATGCAATTCTCGAAACCATCAACAGCACTGCTCCTATTTCCTTTTAATAGAGCTCGCTTTGCAGATAAAAAAGTATTGGTAATAGCATGATTATCAATAGTTGCTACAGACTTTTCTTTACTAGGTTTTGTAGAACTACAACTAGATAATACTAAGATTAATACTAATAATCCAAATGTTTTAATGATATATTTAAGCATCAATTTATTCATAAATTTGAAAGGCAAAGGTAAAATAAAAAGAGCTTTATTTGTAGCTATCTATTGCTTTCTCTAGAGCTTTCTTATTTTTTAATCCCACTAATCTACCAGCTTCTTTACCACTTTTAAAAATAACTATTGTAGGTATATTCATAATTCCCAGTTGCTTAGCTATTTTAGGATTTTTCTCCACATCACACTTTCCAATTTTCACATTCTTATCTTCATTATCTTCCGCCAATTGGCTTACAATAGGTCCTTGAATCTTACATGGCTGACACCATTCCGCCCAAAAATCAATAAGTACAATTCCGTTTTTTATCTGATGGGTAAAGTTTTTATCCGTAAATCTTGCTAGTTTTTCACTTTCAGGAGTATCAATACCCGACATAAATGAACGATAACGCTGAATCATAAAAATCACAATTACAGCAATAACAATAATAATTATATACCAATAGTAAGCCATTGTCTAATTTTTTAAATTTTAATAAAGCACAAAAGTATGATAATATTCTTAATGTTCATCTACTATTAAATCAAGATAAACGGGTAAGTGATCGGAGAATCCTCCATGATATTTCATGCCTATAAATGTTCTATTTGTAACGGTAATTCCCTTAGAATTAGTTTCTAACAGATAATCAGCACTAAAAATATGTGCCTTATTTCCTTTTACCGATAAAGGGTTTGAACTTTCTAGCAGAGAGCTGCTAACAACCATTTGATCAAGAACGGACCACTCATTGCCCGTTTCTCCGGCATAAAAATGTGATCCATATTTATCATTCATCATTGGGTACATTAGATTTACCAAATCACCTTTTTTATAATCTTTAGGGGCTTTTGCTCCTAAGCCCTCTACCACACTCTCCTGATCGGGAGAGTCGTTAAAATCACCCATAATGAGGATATTTGCATTGGGATTCTTTTTTAAAATTTGCTGTGTGTATTTTCTTATTTCATTAGCTACATGCCTTCGCTTAGGAATAGTTACAAAAGCACCGCCGTATTTTGATGGCCAATGTGTTACAAATATGTCTAAAGTGTCGGTGTCCAAAGCAATACCCTTAATATGAAGGATATTTCTTGTGCGCGAATTTGGGTCAAAGTCGAATCGTACATTATATGCGGTATCCGAAATAACTCTAAATTTTTCTTTACGATAAAGTAGTGCTACATCTATTCCTCGCCAATCTTCGGATTCGCGATGGACAATTGAGTATTTACTATTTTTGAGAGATGTATAATGTGATAAATGAATAAGCGTAAGTTTATTTTCAATTTCACAAAGACCTATAATAGCAGGATTTTCCCATCCGCCAACAGAGGTCAATACTTGAGCAATCTTTTTCTGCTTATCCCAATATTTATATTCTGACCAATGGTTTATTCCTTCTGGAGTAAAACTATCATCTTTCTTAAGGCTGTCATTATCAGGATTAAAGAGATTTTCTACATTATAGAATACTATTCGCATAGAATTATAACCCCTTGGCGAATCATCAAAATCCTTAGGAAAGCCATCAATGTTTTGAGCAGAGAGATTTATAGATATAATGACGGTAATAAATATAATGGAGATTAATAGTTTCATTAGTATTTAATTTTGATTCTTAGCACAAAGCGATAGTTTTTTGCGACCATTAAAATATTTTTACGAACTCTTTTTTAGGGTAAATGAAAAAGTAGTACCAACACCCAAATTGCTACGTACATTTATTGTTTGCTTATGTGCTTCAACAATATGTTTTACAATTGACAAGCCAAGTCCCGTGCCTCCTTGTATACGAGAACGAGCGCTATCTACTCTATAGAATCTATCAAAAAGATGCGGCACGTTTTCTATAGCAATACCAAGCCCATTGTCGCTAACCTCCACTAAAATATTCTCATCCATATCATAAAAACTAACTTTAATATATGGTAGTTTTGTATCGCTAGTATATTTTATAGAATTATCAATAAGATTGACAAGAATTTGACGAATTCGTATTTTATCAGCCATTACAAATATTTCAGATTGTTTCTCATCAATATTTGCATGTAGATTAATGGACTTTTTTTGTGCTTTTACTTCCAGAAAATCAATTATCTCTTTCGCTAAGTCTATAATATTAAACTTAGTAAAATTCATTTCTATTACTCCAGATTCAAGGGCGGAAATTGTTTCTAAATCTTCAACAATATTTATCATCCTATCAACACTTTTGGAGGTTTTCTCTAAGTATTTTAGGTTTATCTCATCATCATGTATTCCACCATCCAATAGGGTATGAATATAGCCTTGAATATTAAAAATAGGAGTCTTAAGCTCATGAGAAACATTGCCAACAAAATTTCTGCGATATTGCTCAAGCTCTTTCATCTGTTTTATTTCATCTTTTTGAGTATTAGCCCATTCAATAAATTCTTTATTAACATTTTCTAATAAATCTGATTGTAAGCCAAAAGATTCCTCGGAGCTATTCTTTCCTCTTTTTAGACGATGGATAGTCTTATAAATAAGCTTTATCTTTTTGTAAATAAAGGTTTCAAGAGTTTGATAGATAATAAAATATGAGAATATGAAAGAAGTAAGAAAGCCTAAAATATATGTAAATTCTTGCATTTGATTATACAGGAGATTAAAAACTATATATATAAGGACATTCACTACTAATAGAGACATAGTAGTAATAAAAGATAACCAAAGAGGGCTGTGGCTATTCTTCATTTTTATTTATAAATTTGTATCCAACACCTTTCACAGTAATAATTCTTTTAAGCTTTAGTTTATCACGCAACTTGCGAATATGAACATCAATAGTACGATCGCCTACTATTACATCATTGCCCCAAACTTTTTCTAGAATTTCTTCTCTAGTGAAAACCTTTCCGGGCTTGGATGTTAGTAATAATAGGAGCTTATATTCTTTGCGCGGTAGATGATGTTCTGCCCCTTTGCGAATCACAACATATCTTTCGGTATCAATTATTAAGTTTTTAAACTTTATTAAGTGGCTATCATCAGAGTCATTATCTTTACTTAATCCCTTATCTCTTCTACGAAGTAAGGCATTAATTCTACTAATAAGTACTTTTGGTTTTATGGGTTTGGAAACATAGTCATCCGCGCCGGCATCAAATCCAGCAATTTGAGAATAATCTTCGTTCCTTGCTGTTAAGAATATTTTTATGGTATGTTTCAGCTCCTCAATATTATTAAGAATTTCGCAGGCTTCCATCCCGTCCATATTTGGCATCATTACATCAAGTACAATAAGGTCGGGAATAACTTCTTTGGCCTTTTGCACGCCTAATAAACCATCGGTTGCAGTAAATACTTCATAACCAACTTTGCGAAGATTATATGCTAAAAATTCAAGAATATCTTCCTCGTCATCAACAAGAAGGATTTTATATTTTGAGGTGTCAATATTTGTTGCCATTTACTTTGTTTAGTATTACTTGATTAACAAAAGTAGTTAAAAGACTTCATTGTCAACTTTAGAATTATTAATTTAACTATTTATTAATATTAAGAAAATATGCTTTTCTATTCGCCATTATCAATTGCTTCTCTCATTTGGTTAGTAACCCTTACAAAATCTTCCACACTTAATTGTTCTGGGCGTTTCTGAAAAAACTCATCGTGTAGTATTTCATGTTTTCCAATAATTCTTCTTAAGCTTCCTCTAAGCATTTTACGACGTGTGTTGAAAGTGGTTTTTACTATTGTTTTAAAGAGTTTTTCGTCGCAATCAAGAGTGATTTTTTCTTTTCTGATAAGATGAATCACTGCAGATTTCACTCGTGGCGGTGGATCAAAAACATGCTCATCAACAGTAAAAAGATATTCCACATCAAAATAAGCCTGAGTCATTACGCTTAAAATACCAAATTGCTTATTGCCAGG
>JAOZSY010000132.1:1178-3041 GCA_029939445.1 Bacteroidales bacterium | reverse complement strand
AATGCTCTTGCTTCAGCAAGAACTTTAATAATTTTACTTCTTTTAATATTGCTTTTAATTAAAATTTCTTCACTAATTTCTTTACATAAAACTACTCCTTGGTCTAATATTTGTTTTTTGTCTTTACGACTTAATGTCTTTAGGCTGGTAATAGGATGAAGGCCTGCTTGGTCTACCATATCTTTCAAGGAACTTTTATAAGGATAATTCCACGATTTTAGAATCAACCCACTACACTTTCCATATTGTTCGGCATCGCCAGTGAATCGGGTGTTTGTAACCACCCATCCTTCATATTTTTTATTTCCTAGAGTTCCGTCTTGCGACCACTTATTGTATATATCATTGAATCTTGATCGAATATAAAGTGGAACTTTCACATCACTTTTAGTACTTCCTGTTCTATGATATTTACATTCAACTACGATTATAGTATCCTCATTTTCGGCTACTACATCTACCTCATGAGTTACGCATTTACCATCTATTAGTTGTCCAACCTTTACAGAATAACCTTGAGTTTTTAGTATTGCGCCCACAAATTGCTCAAAAGGATATCCTGTCGGCCCTAATTCTAAAATAGCCTTTTTAAGACGATATTTACCAGCGTCTCTCATGGATATTTTACCCAAAATACTATAAGCTTTTTTATAAACTTTATGAGTAGATATTCCATCATGGAGATATATCAAAAGTTCGTTAAGAACCTTATCTACAGTATTGTTGCTTGCCCCAGAACGCAATAATGAAGAACGTAATTTGCTTTCATCAAAAGATTCTAATTCTCCAGAATTTTTAATAATTTTGATATTGGCCATAATTTCTTACTATTGGGTTAATATAACAATATTATTATGCCTAAATAGTCTAATTTGCAAGTTTACCATACATATTAGCAGTGTGTTTTACACTGTCATCAAAGCTAATAAAATTATAGTTTAGCGTATCAATTATTTTTTGCGAAGAATAGCCATAATGTGTATTTGCACTTTTTGCTGTTTCCTTGGTAATAAGTGGCGAACTTTTTATTATAAAACTCCATAATCCTAATGCTCGCCAACTTAACTCCGAAAGGAATTTATTGGCAAGTATTTTTGGTGGAGTAAGGTGCAATTCCTTAGCAATGGTTTCAAAAAGACGCTTATAAGTAACATTTTCTGCCGATAATATAAAACGTTCTGCCGAGATATTATTTTTCATAAGCTTATGCATAATCTCTGCAATATCTCTCACATCAATATATCCATTTGAGCCATTTGTATAAAATTTTAACCCATTGGCTACTGTTTTGAAAAGTTGAGCGCTAGATTTATTCCAATCTCCAGGACCAATAATCACCGATGGGTTTATTATTACGGCATCAAGCCCTTCGGCAATTCCTCGCCATACTTCTTGCTCTGCTAAAAATTTACTCTCAGAGTAAACGGAACTTTTATAAGTGTTATCACGAAAATCGGATTCCCTAAGGTCTGTATTATTTTCGCTACGGCCAAGAGCAGCAATGGAACTTACGTAAACTAATCTTGATTTGTTTTTAATACATGCAGCAACAATATTCTCTGTACCACGGATATTTATATTACGAATTTTGTCATGATCTTGTTTATGAAAACTTACAAAAGCAGCAGTATGATATACTTGCTTATGCTTTGCAATAAGCTCGTCGAGAAGGTAAAAATCTAGAATATCGCCTTCTACCCACTCTATTTTATTAAAAAGAGAATCATCACCATCTTCATAATAAGCAAAAATATTTTTCATCGATGATAGGTCGGTAGTTGTACGCTTTAAAGCAGTAACATTTTCGCCTTTCTTTAATAAATTGTATGCTAGATGTGTTCCTAGCATTCCGCTTGCTCCTGT
>JAOZSY010000132.1:0-1078 GCA_029939445.1 Bacteroidales bacterium | reverse complement strand
GGGTCGCTGATAAATTCATTTGCTAATTCTGAAATATGCACTAGCCCATCTTGATGTACTCCAACATCTACAAAAGCCCCAAAAGCTGTAATATTAGTAATTATTCCAGGAAGAACCATCCCTTCTTTTAAATCCTGAGGCCTACTAATGCTATTATCAAATTCAAAAAAGTCAATTTTGGCTCGTGGATCTCTATTTGGCTTTTGAAGTTCAGAAAAAATATCTTCAACAGTATATTGTCCGGCTTTATCACTAATAAAATCTACTGAATTAAGATTTTTTATTGCTTGCTTATCTTTCAAAAGTTCAGAGATACTAAGCTTTAGTTTCTTGGCCATTTTGTCAACTACAGAATACGATTCGGGATGTACCGCTGTATTATCAAGAGGATTGCGAGCATCTCTAATTCTAATAAAACCTGCTGCTTGCTCAAAGGCCTTAGCGCCAAAACCACTAATTTTCAATAACTGCTTCCTGCTTTCAAAAGCACCAAATTCATTACGGTAATCAATAATTTTTTTTGCTGTTACAGGACCTATTCCTGCAACATATTGTAGTATTTCTTTACTAGCAGTATTTAGTTCTACCCCAACATTATTCACCACGCTAGAAACCACATCTGCTAGTTTATTCTGAAGCTTTTTTTGATCTACATCGTGTTGATACTGCCCTACGCCAATAGATTTAGGGTCAATTTTTACTAATTCGGCAAGTGGATCCATAAGTCTTCTACCTATGGAAACAGCACCGCGTACAGTAATATCATAGTTTGGAAACTCTTCGCGAGCAAGAGGACTTGCAGAATAGATTGAAGCCCCATTCTCGTTTACCATAATTGCTTGCACTTTTCTATCAAATTGAGTTCCCTGAACCAGTTTTTCTGTTTCGCGCCCTGCGGTTCCATTTCCTATGGCAATGGCTTCTACCTTATACATATTTACAAGGCTACTTAATTTCTTTTTTGCTAGGCTTGCTTCTTTCTGTGGAGGATGAGGATATATTGTTTCGTTATGTAGCAATTTCCCTTGAGCATCAAGTATAACTACTTTACATCCACTCCTAAACCCTGGATCAATTA
>JAOZSY010000131.1 GCA_029939445.1 Bacteroidales bacterium | reverse complement strand
ACGTTCATTAACAAATCCTAGTATTGGAGCTAATGAATTTACTGTTGCGCCAATAGATGCAGGTGTTACTATTTTAATAAACCCACTACAAACAGACACTCAAAACAGAGTTACTGATATAAGATTTATAATTAGAAACTTTGGAACAAATACACAAACAGCAATGGATATAAAATATTCATTAAATGGTGGTACTCCAATAAACTATGCGTGGTCGGGAACTCTTGCGCCAACAGAAATTGATACTGTTAGTATCCCTGCATTTACAGTGCCTGTTTTAGATTATTCTCTTAAAGTATATACAGATTTAAGTGGAGACACTAATAATTTTAATGATACTGCAAGCTTTCTGTATTATGGATTACCATTAATAGATGCTACAGCTAATACTTTAATAAGCCCAGCCGATGGGTGTAATAAAACCTTTGAAACAGTCAATCTATTAATAGAAAATACTGGTGTTAATGATATTACATCAGGCTTAACAGCTTCGTATCAAATATTGGGAAGCTCAACAGTTATTAGTGAAAGCGTAACAGATACAATTCCAGCAGGCGCATCTATTAATTTTGAGTTTAGTCAAACAGTAGATATGACACCTGGTATAGTTGATTCTACTTATACCTTTATAATGTCTGTAAGTCATTCTAATGATCCTTTAGCAATTAATGACTCATTAATTGTAACAACTCTTTCAATGGCTCCTCTTGTTATTCCATTAATTAATGATACTACTATTAATTATGGCAATACTGTTACATTGATAGCCTCTTCGCAATACCCTATTATATGGTTCGAAAATGATTCTTCAAGCAATGTATTAAGTTATACAGCTTCGTACACCACACCTATACTGTATGATACTACAGATTATTGGTTACAATCCAACACAAATATACCTGCCTCTGAAGCAATAATTGGAACTTCTTCCAACGCTTTCTCTGGCTGGGATAATACAATCTATGGTGGAGGTGGATCAGTAGGAAGATATCAGATTATATATAGCGCTTCTGATCTTATTTCAGCAGGTTTAATTGCTGGTGAAGTAAATTCTGTTTCTTTTCAAACAGCTAATACATTTAATGCTCCTCAAGGTGCTTTTGTAATTAAACTTGCCCCTTCTAGTATTTCAAATTTAACTAATTCATTTGAAGTTGGTGTTTTTACAGAAGTTTATAATGAAGTATTTGTAGGAGTTTCTGGATGGAATACTCACAGTTTTACAACACCTTATATTTGGGATGGAATTAGTGGTATCCTTATTGATATTTGTGCATCTGGAATAGGCTACTTTGCTGAACCAGTTCAGTATACCACCACCACGGGGAACACATATCTTGCTGTAGCGGGTATGGGAACAAACTGTTCTTCTTCTACAGGAATAGCTATTAATAAAAGACCAAATACAAGATTCACTACCCCTGCTACTCTTGGTTGTAGTAGTATACGCACATCTGTAATAGTAAACGTACCTCTTCCTCAGTATGATGCCGCTGTTGGTGCAATACTTGCTCCAATTGATAATTGTGGATTGGATCAGGCCGAAGTAGCTATTTCTATTATTAATAGAGGAACAGATACTCTTGCTTCAGGATATACAGCCACATACAAAATAAACAATGGAACTTTCATAAGCCCCGAAGTAATAAATACTGATTTAGCTCCTGGCGATACTCTTGATTTCTACTTTACTACGCTAGCATATTTAAACCCTGGAGCTAATGGACAAAAGTATATAATTGGAGCTAAAATAATTAATGCTGTGGATACTTATAATCCAAACGATACTTTATCATCCGATTCTATATTATCAAAATATACACCTATTAATCCTACGGTAGTAGGTCAAACTATTAACTATTCCGAATCAGCAATATTAACTGGCACTGCTAATGATACTTTATTCTGGTATTCTGACTCATTAGCTAGTCAACGTATAGCAATTGGAACTCCATTTATTAGTGCACCTCTATATGATACTGCAACTTTCTGGGTAAACTCCCAACGTTATATTAACAATAGTGTATATCAAATTGGAAATGGCTCCATTATAAATATGTCTGGCCCTTCACCATACGGCGCTGGCCCTAGTAATGGATCATATGGATCTCGTCATCAATTTTTAATAAGAGCTTCCGAATTACATTCTATGGGTATTATTCAGGGCTATATTAAAAGCATTGCTTTTGACGTAGCAGTTGTTAAAGCAAATGTTTTGAAGAATTATACTGTTAAATTTGGTAGCACTAACTATAGTAGTTTAAGTACAACTGTTTTTGATTCTACACTTACAACCGTAAGTGGCCCTTCAAACTATACTGATGTATTTGGTTGGAATACCCATACATTCAGTACTCCTTATTATTGGGATGGTATTAGTAATATTATAATTGAAACCTGCTTTAAGGGAACTGATTATGTTCCATTTGCTGGTGTTAATAGTATTAATACTCCTTTTGTTTCTTCTGCAAATTCTATTGGAAACTCATCTTTTAATTGTAGCGGTAAGTATATAGCTAATGTATATAGTAATCGTCCTAATATTAGAATTGAGCAAGAAGGTTTTGGACTATGCCAAAGTGATGCTTTACCAGTAGTTGTTAATGTTATAAACTTCCCAACTATTGATGCATCAATATCATCTATAAGTATACCAACAGACAGTGTACAATCATGTAGTACTTATCCTATTGAAGTTACTATTACTAACTATGGATTAAATAGCCTGACTTCTGCTATAATAAATTGGAGTGAAGATGGTGAATTACAAACTCCTTACACATGGACAGGGAACCTCTCTAATGGGCAAAGTGAAGATATTATTATTAATCCTACCTATAGTTTTGATGGGGGTACTACCGAAATTAACTCTTGGGTTTCTACTACTGGTGATACTATAACAAATAATGATACAGCCACAATTATCTCTACTATATCAATGAGTGGTAGCTATTCTATTGGACTTGCTAATGTAGATTATAATTCTCTTAATGAAGCTGTTAATGATCTTAATTTATGTGGAATATGTAGCCCTGTAATATTTAATATAGACTCAGGAAGTTATAATGAGCATATTATTCTTGCAAACATTAGGGGTAATAACTCTATTAATAGCATTACATTCCAATCTACTAATGGTGATAGTAATAATGTAAATATTATTTATACAACAGTCCAAAATTCAAACTATGTTTTCCATTTATCTAATATTGAAAATATACTATTTAAGAACTTAAGTATAACTGCTTCAGGAGCACAATATGGAAACGTATTTGTTTTTGAAAATAATACTAAGAATATTTCTATAAAAAACAACATTATTGCAAGTACTTCCATGGGGGGCTCTACCACAAGTGCAAGTGCAGTATCCATTGACAATTATAGTGTACAAGATCTCTACTTTGATAACAATATTGTAAAAAATGGCTATAAAGTATTCAATTTATACAGCACTACAGCTGGAAAGCTAAAAAATATTAGAATTACTAATAATTCTCTAGAGAATAGCTTCGGTTTTGGTGTATATGCCCAAAAAGTTGACAGCTTATATATACTTAACAATACTATTACTACTAATGAACAAGCTATTTCTTCGTACGGATTATATATTTATAACTCAAATAATGTATTTGAAATTAGTAATAACACCATGGAGCTATCAGCCATGAACTCTAATTATGGACTATCTATTAAAGCTAAAGGAAACCCCAGCAGTAGAGGTTTAATATCAAATAATAGTATCACTATTATTGATGGTTATGCAAATAACCAAGGGATCTATTTAAATGACTGTGAATATACTGACCTTGTATACAATTCTGTAAATGTAATGACAGGTTCAAGTACAGGCGTTAAAGCTCTTAATATCTATAATGGCTCTAATCTTATTATCTACAATAACAACATCTCTGTAGAGCAAGGATATGTATTATATTGTAATGGCTACCCTTATAGTGAGTTAGACTACAATAACTTTTACGTCGGGCCTGCTTCACCTAAGTTTGTTAAATGGATGGGTAGTGACGTCGTAGATTTGGCCTCTCTACAGGCATTAGACCTTACTAAGAACTCTCATACTAAAAGTGATAATCCTTTCTACTATTCTAATTCTGACTTACATAGTATGCAGAATACTCTTTATAATAGCGGAATAGCATTTACAAGAGTTCCTAATGATTTAGAAGGAAATATACGAAGCACAACAGCGCCATCAATAGGAGCCTATGAATTTACACCTCCAGCAATTGATTTGGGGGCACAAGCTTTAGTTCATCCTTTCGAAAATAGCTGCGATTTTATTGCAAATGATAGTATAATAATTAATATTAGAAATTTTGGACTTAACAATATTAGTTTTTCGTCTACTCCTGCTACTATAACTGTAGAAATTGATGGTATTAATCCAGATACTTTAACATATACTATTAACTCAGGAAGTTTAGCCTCTGGAGCAGAAATGGATTATACAATATCTTCTAATTATAATATGACTGCTAATGGCAACTATATATTTAATGCAAATATTGCTATAAGTAATGACGGGAATGCTATAAACGATGCAATAAATGAAGTTAGTTATATAAGCTTCCCTACTATATCTAGTTTCCCTTTTGTTGAAGATTTTGAATCAGGAGCTAACATTTCATTTTTACCACATTCTGATATTAACTCAAGAGTAACAATAAATGCATTTGCTGCTAGTACTGGTACTAGTGGCTTACAGCTAGAGGGTGGGAATTACGTAGGCTGGAGTTCTGTATCAAATACTGTCGATATAGCGTTTAGTAATACAACACATGTGTCTAAAGTAATAAGCTGTAATATTGACGCTAATAGCTTAAATAGTTTAAAACTAAAGTTTGATTTAAAACAAACAGCAAATAATTATTATGACATAACTACAACTTCCTGGTTTAGAGTAATGCTTACTGATGCAAATGGAACACATTATTTATCAAATACAACTGGAGATACTGTTTTTAAACCTACTACAATTAATTTAGACCCATTTATTTCTCATGTGTTCGATTTAGATAATTATGTCGGGCAAAACTTCAGTATTTCATTTGAAGCTGCCAATAAGTATAAATATGGCACTAGTAATGGTGACGGTGATAATGCCCTTATTGATAATATAACCTTCTGGGAGCCAAATTCTATTGATTTAGGTATTAATTCTGTTGTTCAGGGTAATAATTTTGGACCTATAGGAACTTCTGCTTATGTAAATCTTGCAGTAGAGAACTTTGGTGTTGATACACTTTATGTTATTCCTTTAGCTTATCACGTTAATAATGGAACTATTATAAGAGATACTTTCTATACAAGCCTATCTCCTTCCGAAAGAGACACTTTCACTTTTGCACAACCTTTTAATCTAACTGCAGGTATAATTAATATTACAGCATTTGGAGAGTATGTAGGAGATGTAGTTCCTGCAAATGATACTGCAACTGCAAATTATAAGGGTCTAGCTACTGTAATCACAAATTATAGCACCGATTTTGAAGGTTATGATGATTGGATAGGACAAGGATCGTATGGTCAATGGGAATTGGGAATGCCAACTACAGCAAATCTTGATACTACTCATAGTGGTGTAAATGCATATGTAACTAGACTTAACTCTAATTATATCAGTCCTTCTGAAGAATTTTTATATACTCCATATATTATAATCCCTGCTTATACAGATACTGTAACCGTCGATTTCTGGCATAAAATGCGCATGGTGGCAAATAAAGCATATGGTACTTTAGAATACTCATTTGATGGAAATATATGGGCTTCAATTGGCTATATAGGAATCCCTAATTCTACATTCTGGTACAATTCTATTATTAATGGATTGCACGTATGGAGTAGGTCTGATAATAGCTGGATAAACTCAACTATTAAACTTGATCCTACAACTTTCAATACTGGTAATGCTGTTCAGTTTAGATTTAAATTTGTTACTACTCCAAACATATCTGATGATGAAGGTTGGGCTATTGATGATTTCAAAATATATTTCCCTTCATTACAAAAAGATGCTGGAGTTGTAGAAATAATAAACCCTACAGATTCTTCGCAAATAGGAACATCTCAAAATATTAAAGTTAAAATAAAGAACTTTGGTACTGATACAATATTCTCAACGGATGTTAGATACACTATAGGAACTACTATTGTAACTGAAACGTTTAGCGGGGCTATTCCACGTGATTCTGTTGTTGAGTTTACTTTTGCTCAAGCATATACTATAAATGCTACTACTGACAATATATGTGTTACTACATTATTATCTAACGATATGCAAACTATAAATGATAATCTATGCAAATCTATAGTAGCAACAATGGCTGATAATGATGCTGGTATATCAAGTATTCATGCTCCTTATAACGCAACTACAATTGGAGCTGAAATCGTTGTTAAAGTTTATATTACAAACTACGGTATCGACCCTATTACTTCATGTGATGTTCAGTATACTGTTTCAGGAATTAATCCTATTACTGAAACTTTCACTGGAAATATTGCTAGTGGTGATTCTGCAGAATACATATTTACCACTTCTTATTCATCGCCAATAGGTAATTATAGTGTTTGTGCACGCACCCAGCTTACTAACGATGCTGAAGGGGCAAACGACATTAGTTGTATTCAAGTAATTGGTACTGGTATTGAAAATGCTACTGGTGATAAATTTATTGTTACTCAAAATCAGCCAAACCCGGCACAAAATAATACTACCGTTGATTATTACCTTCCTAAAGCTGGTACAGTAAATATTACATTAGTAAATGTATTAGGAAAAACTATTATTAACGACGAGTATTCTCGTACACAAGGAATGCATCAATGGAATATTGATGCTCGCAAGTTGGAGTCTGGTGTATATTATTATACAGTAAACTTTGATGAGCAAACTTATACTTACAAAATGATGATTATCAAGTAGGTATATCCCCTAATCCACAAGCCCTATCAGTATTAACTGATGGGGCTTTTTATCTAATTATTACCATTTTGCTTACAGTATTGTCGTCAAAATATAATCGCAAAATATAACTACCTGAGGGTAGTTCTGTTCTAATACTATTGCTCATGCTATTCCCCTGTGTTTTATCAAAAACTATCTTACCAAGCTTATTAATTATCTGAATTCTATCAATCTGCCCTTTGGTATCAATATAAAATGTGCCGTTATTTGGATTTGGAAATATTCCTATTTGTTCTTCCAATGAGTTATCAATACTGTTATAACTAACTACTACCTGTTTTGATATACTGTCTGCTCCCCATATATTGCTAATTACTAATTTTACATTATAGGTATTATCACCAGGGAAAGTATGAATAGGATTTGATTGTGATGACGTATCACCATCACCAAAATTCCATAGAATATTATTAGCATACTGGGAAGAGTCTTGAAAACTAACCGTATATATATTTGGAGTAAAACTATAGTTAAAATTGGCAACTGGCAGCTGCGCAGTAATGATGACTTGCTTGCTTAATGAGTCGCTGCCAAAATTATTATCAACTATAAGTTTTACCGTATAACTTCCTGCTGATTGATATATATGCGATGGGTTTGTAAGCGCTGAGTTGCTACCATC
>JAOZSY010000130.1 GCA_029939445.1 Bacteroidales bacterium | reverse complement strand
GTGTTTTTATAAGTTACCATAGTATTTAATAAAATGCATTCAAAGTTGTCACGCTGAGTGTTTTTTATTAAATGCCATAGCATTTAATAAAAAATGTACCGAAGCGCGGCAACTTTCCTTACTTTTGCAATATATATTAAGTCAATATTGAAAGATGAATATTCTATTAATAAATCACTACGCAGGAACCATTGATTATGGTATGGAATTCCGACCATATTACCTTGCCAAGGAATGGGTGAAACAGGGTCATAATGTTGTTATTATTGCAGCATCTTTTTCTCATTTGCGTCGTAAAAATCCTGAAATATCATCAGATATGGAGGAAGAAATTATTGATGGGATTAAGTATTTATGGGTTAAAACTCCCACTTATGAAGGAAATGGTGTAGGAAGGATTAAGAATATGTTTTCTTTTATAAGTAAGCTATCTTCCAAAGCAAAATATATTGCAGATAATTATAAGCCTGATGTAGTAATTGCATCATCTACTTATCCTAGCGACAATTATATTGCTCGTAGAATTAGTAAATCATCTGATGCTAAATATATATGGGAGGTTAATGATTTATGGCCTCTTTCGCCTATGGAATTAGGTGGGATGTCTAAGTATCATCCTTTTATTATGTTAATGAAACATGGTGAATTATTTAGTTATAGGAATGTGGATGCTGTTATTTCGCTTTTACCAAACACATTGCCATATATGCAATCGCAGGGCTTAGCTCCCGAAAAATGGCATTATATTCCCAATGGAATAGTTATAGAAGATTGGGATAAGTCAGAGCAGATTCCTAAAGAATATTCTGAGATTTTCAGCAATCTACGTAAAGATGGTAAAACGATATTGGGTTATACTGGCGGGCATGCTATTTCTAATTCACTATCAACAATAATAGATGCGGCAATTCTTCTAAAGGATAATGCAGATTATCATTTTGTCTTTATTGGCGATGGTCAGGAGAAAAAGAACTTGATTGAGAAAGCAAAGGGTTTGAATAATATAACCTTCTTGCCACCAGTTTCTAAAAGCCAGATTCCTAATATATTATCGCAGATGGATATTTTGCTAATCACATGGAATAAGAGTTCTATTTATAGATTTGGCATAAGTCCCAATAAGATATTTGATTATATGATGGCGCAAAAGCCAATTATTCACGCCACCGATGCTCCCAACAAATTTGTGGATACTGCAGAATGTGGAATTGCAATTGAGCCTGAAAATCCTGAAGAAATTATTAAAGCAATAGATATACTTAAGCATAAAAGTAGAGAGGAATTGGATATTATGGGAGAAAATTCTAAAAAATACATTCTTGAAAATCACGACTATAAGGTTCTTGCTGCTAATTTTGTAGACATCATAAAGAACATCTCATAAATACTAAGTTGATTCAAATAATCTAATATACTGATAAATAGAATATTCTATAGTATAATAATACTATATGATAATTAAAATAACGAATAGTAATACTATTATAAATAGAAAATTAAATAAAGTGATACAATAATACTTATATTTATAATAAAGTTGTATTATATATATATATTTATTGTATTTTTGTAAAATGTTTTTACGAAATAAATATCCTGAGCTAGAAAAAGCTATACAAATAAGGCAAATAATTGCTATTACGGGTTTGCGTCGTATAGGCAAAACTACTGCTCTTAAGTATTTATACGAAAAGATAGAAGATACAAATAAGCTTTTTCTTGATTTAGAGAAACTAGAGAATAGGGATATTTTCAATACTTCGAGCTATGATAATATTATTCAGTCTTTGGAGATAGAAGGAGTGGATTTTGATAAGAAAGCCTATATATTTCTTGATGAAATACAGCTAATTAAGAATATAGCAAGTTTCATGAAGTATATTTATGATAACTATAATGTTAAATTTGTAGTTAGTGGTTCAAGTTCGTATTATATGAAAGGTGCTTTTACGGAGAGCCTTGCTGGCAGAAAAAGAATTTTTGAACTTTGGCCTCTAGATTTTAAGGAATTTCTTATTTTTAAAGGCGTTAATACAAAACTTCCTAAATTTGGCTTCGATTTTACGAATCAGCATTTTATTTCAAAGTATAATTCACTATACCGTGAGTATATACAGTTTGGAGGCTTCCCGGAAGTAGTGTTGGAGAAAGATAGAGCTGAAAAGGTAGAGCTATTAAAAGATATTACTAATTCATATTTAAAGTTTGACATATTATTTCTGTCAGATTTCACCAATGTTGATGAATTGTATAAGCTAATAAAGCTACTTAGTGCAAGGGTTGGGAGTAAGATTGACTATACTAAACTATCAAGTATTAGTGGCATAAGTAGGCAAAAAGTAAAGGACTATCTTTTGTTTTTAGAAAACACTTATTTTATAAGACTAGTTAAGCCTTTTGTAAAAAATGCTGATCGCGAAATAGCATTACAGCAGAAGTTGTACTTTACGGATAATGGAATTCTTAATACTTTTTCTAATATAACTAGTGGCGCTAATTTTGAAAATGCCATTGCTAATCAGCTATCACTAATAGGTGAGATTAAGTATTACGCCAAACGTACAGGGCAGGAGATAGATTTTATTTTGGATGAAAATATTGCTATTGAGGTAAAAGAAACGCCAACTGCTAGTGATTATAAAACATTGCAACGCCGGGCAAGTAGCATTGATATAAGTAAAACAGCTTTAGTGGGTTTACAAACTCCAGGAAGTGGTTTTCTGAACTTTCTGTATGGAGGTGCTATTTATTAGATATAAGACCATTGCAAAAGTCGATATTTGAATCCTAATTATGTCAATAAACTGTAAATGGTAAAAAATAAATAGCAATTAGTATTCTACATTCTTTTACAGAATACCGACCCACTGAATACTGATTATATATTTTAATCTCCTATTAACAAAAATTGGTAGAAGAGTATCAGTTTACCTTATATTTGCATTATTATAAAATTAAAAAAAACGAATTGTTTAAAAAAGATTCCATATATAAAAACTTAAGTATTCTAATTAGTGGAACCGTATTAGCACAGGTTGTACCTATTGCGTTGCAGCCAATTCTCAAGCGTGTTTTTACTCCTGAAGATTTTGGAGTTTTCGATATTTATCTGAAAATACTAGGAATCCTTTTCGTGGTTTTTGCTCTTAAATATGATATGGGAGTTATTTTGCCGAAAAATAAAATTAAGGCACAAATAATTCTTCTTATTTCAGTGTTGTCAGCTTTATTCTTTACCATTATTACTTTTTTGGTAATAGTGCTTTTTAAGGATTCTATTATTAACTATTTAGACATTAACCCTAGATACTCATCCACCTTATATTTATTGCCATTTAGCACCTTATTCTATTCTCTTTACAATTCCATAAACTATTTCCTTATTCGAGAAAAGAAGTTTTTGGCATCATCATTAAGTAAGGTTAGTAGGCGCGGAGTAGAGGGAGCTGTGCAAATAGGTATGGGAGTTGGCTTTGGTCCGGCTTTAAAGTCTTCTGGCTTATTTGTGGGTGATTTGCTTGGTAATATTGCTTATTTTATTACTGCCTATTTTCAGAGTTTTAAAGGTATTAGTATAGATAAGCGTTTCTTTAATTTTAGATTAATGAAGCATATTGCCAAAGAATATATTGATTTGCCAAAATATAATCTTTTACCAGAATTACTAAATAGCTTCTTCACGGCATCTCTTACTTTTATAGTTTTATCAAAGTTTAGCATCGAGGATGTGGGTTATTTGGAAGCTACTCAAAGACTTCTTGCCGTTCCTGCAGCTTTTGTTTCAGTATCATTAGGGCAGGTGGTATTGCAACGAGTTTCCGAAAATGTAAGTAAGAAAGCTAAAATAATTCCTGATCTTAAGTTATTAGTATTAATGATGACTGCAATAGCGGTGGCATTTACAGTATTTATAACTTTTCTAGGACCCATAAGTTTTAAAATATTTCTAGGCGATGCATTCGAAAAATCCGGTGTTTACGCTCAATATTTAATTCTGTTTTTCTCGGTATCTTTTCTTTTTTCGCCCTTGGGGCAAGTGCTTATTGCATTAAAAGAATTTAGAGCAAATGCAATATGGCAAGTTTCCAAGTTTTTTATTATTTATGCTTTATTCTTTATTCCATTTGAGTCTATCTCTTCATTCCTGATTGCATATGGTAATATTGGAGCAGGTGTTTATCTGCTTTACGGTGTAATTATATTCATAAAAGCATATAAATATGATAGAAGTATATGAACCGATTAATATCTCTTATTGAAAGTAATAGGCTGTATGTTTATACAAGTCTTGCTATCTTTGTTTTATTAAATCTGTCCTACGTATTTGATATTAGTGTTAATTTTAAAATTAGCTATATTCCTTTTCTTTTTGAATTTGATACAATTAGGTTCGTTAGCGTAACATTTTTTTCATTACTTATTACGCTGGTTGGTAGTTTTATTCGGAACGATTTTATTAAACTAATATGGTATATCCTATTAATAATGCAGTACTATAGTTCTGCTATTTTATTTACTTATTTACCCGATATTTCTTTCTATATAGTTATTCAGAATATGGTTCTACTTATAGCTATTTTCTTGGCAGATTTTATAGAGATTAAGAAAATTAGCTTGCCAGAAATTAGCTTAGCAAATAATATTAAAGTTATATTTTTATTATCAGCAATTCTGTTTATACCATTTGTATATTATTATTGGTCCTATGTTTCATTTGATAATTTATTGTTAGATAAAAACCAGATTTACGAAACAAGGGATCTTTTTCGAAATATTAATATACCAATATTGGGTTATCTAATGTCTCCATTAAGTAGAGTATTATTCCCAATACTGATAATTTATTCCATTAGTAGTAAGAAGTATTATATCCTAATAATATCAGTAATGGCTATTGCATATTTATTTCTTTGTAGCGCTACCAAAAGTGTTCTTATTGGAGGTATAATAGCAGTTTTCTTCTATTATGGAAAACATTGGAAGGATAAGTTTAAGCTATTCTCCTTTATGATTATTTCTTTAATAATATTAGGATTTATTATGTCCTTTTTCTTTAATTCTAATATGGTTACAGGGGCTTTTATTCGGAGAGTATTTTTTATTCCTCCAAGTTTGGATAATATCTATTATCAATATTTCAATGATAATTTTTCGCTATGGGCGCATAGTCCTTTTGGAAGTTTCTTTAGTGAAATAGATCTAAACAATAAAGATCTTACTATGTTTATAGGTGAGGATATTATGGGTTTTAAGGGCCTTAATGCTAATATAGGAATATTGACAGAGGGCTTTATTAGTTTTGGTTATATTGGATTAATACTTCATGCAGCAATTTATGGGTTTGTTTTTGTTATTATTAGAAACCTAAATATTTCGCCACATTATTTTGGTATTGTTTTCGCCTATATCTTTTATCTAAATTCAAGTTTATTATCCACCTTATTATTAACTCACGGATTAGTCTTTTTATTGATTATTTTTACATTCTTTCTAAGAAACAGTGCTGATGAATAAACGTATTCTACATATTGCTAATGGATACTGGGCTCGTAAGGTGTACCACGATATGATATTGGCAATAAGCAAGTTTAGTGTTTCTCAAACAGTTTTTGTACCAATACGAGATATCAAGGATGCAAAAAACTATGATATTATTCGCGAGAATGTAAAAATAATATATTCCTTAGTGGTTAGTTCAATTTTTTATAGGGTGTTTTTTAATCTTAAGATAAAAAAAACAATAAGTAAAATTGATAATGAAATAGATGTAAAAGACTTTGATATTATCCATGCCCATACACTTTTCTCTGATGGGGCGGTGGCTCTTCACTATTATAAAAAGTATAAAATACCTTATATCATTGCCATTAGAAATGTGGATGTTAATGAGTTTTTCAAATTTCTTATTTATTTGAGACCCTTGGGCCGTGAAATTCTCAATAATGCTCATAAAATAGTGTTTCTATCTTATTCGTATAGGCAGAGGTTAATTAGCAATTATGTTTTGCCGAAGGATACAAAGTCAATAGAAGAGAAGTCGATAGTAATTCCAAACGGTATAAATCATTTTTGGTTTGATAATAAGAATACTATAAGAAATAAAAAGGATAATAAGTTTACCTTAGTTTATGCTGGAGAATTTGTTAGAAATAAGAATCTTTTGAATGTTATAAAAGCAGTTAATATTCTTTCGAAACAAGGGATTGATGTTCATTATAATATTGTTGGCGAAGGCCATAACGATAGTGCAGCTTATCTTAAATTGCTTAAGCAGGCGGCTAATGGCAACAACAATGTGTCTATTATAAAGGCTAGAGATAAACAAGGAATGCTTGAAGAATACCGAAATGCAGATATCTTTGTTATGGCTTCTTATACTGAGAGTTTTGGACTTGTATATGCCGAAGCTATATCGCAAGGACTACCTGTGATATATACAAAAGGGGAAGGGTTTGATAATCATTTTGAAGACGGAAAGATAGGATTCTCTGTAAATCCTCATAGCCCGGAGGATATTGCAAGAGGAATTTCCAGTATTATAGATAATTATAACGACATTCAGAAATATTCTGAAACTGCAATTGGTAATTTCAATTGGGATAAAATATCCAAGGATTATTTTGAATTATATTCTAATATGAGCATATGAAAATAATTGTTTCGCATGATGTTGATCATATTACTGCTAGTGAGCACTTAAAGGGTAGTTTTATTCCTAAGTTTTTTGCTAGACGAAAGATTGAGTTCTTATTGGGTAAAATATCGTTTAAGGAGTTTATGCTACGCCTAAAATATACGATGGCTAATAAGTGGAATAATATTTCTGAACTTATGGATTTCAATGAAAAACATGATGTACCAGCTACATTTTTTATTGGGGTCAATAATGGTGTTGGACTGGATTATAGTATTGATTTAGCAGAAAAATGGATTAAGAAAATAGTGAGCAGAGGTGTAAATTGTGGTGTGCATGGTATTGCTTACAATAATGCTGATGATGTGAAATTAGAATATGATACTTTTAAATCTATTTCGGGCCTTGATGATTTTGGCATAAGAATGCATTACCTTCGTAATGATGAAAACACTTTTTCGAATTTGGCAAAGGCGGGTTATTTATTTGACTCTACCGACTATGGGATAAAAAAGCATTATAAGATAGATAGTATGCATGAGTTTCCTTTGCATATAATGGAAGGTTATGAAATGGAGGCTGGGAAAAAATGGCAGTCGAAAACAACGGAAGAGGCGGTTGCTTCTACCATTATAAAAATTCAGGAAGCAGAAGATGCTAATATTGAATATTTAACTGTTCTTTTCCATGATAGATATTTCGACGATTCTTTTCTGTCTTGGAAAAACTGGTATATACAAATTATTGCATATTGCAAAAGTAAAGGATATGAATTTATTGATTATAATACTGCAGTAAAAAATCTTAATACGAAGTAAATGAAAGAGATGCTTCCAAAACTCAGTTTTATTGCTCTTATATTAGTTATAACGAGCCTTCCTACTTTTAGAAGCTTTACACCTATTCTGATTGTTCTATTCGCATTATTGACCATTATTCATGCTGTAGTAAATAATGCATTCAGAATTTCAAATAAGAAAATT
>JAOZSY010000359.1 GCA_029939445.1 Bacteroidales bacterium | reverse complement strand
AAAGGAAAATGGAATAAGCAATAAAACAAATAATGTTTGCTTGAAAGACCTAAAAGTTAATACAATAATCGATAGCATCAGGATTAGGACTACTGGCATAACAATTTTCATAGAACCCATAGATTTTTGCTGTTCTCTATTTTGCCCTTCAAATGAATAATTTATATCTGGAAATCGGCTCAAAAGCTCAGGCATAATATTTTCATCGATATTAGCAATCATATCGCTCACAGACACATCTGCTGTGGCAATATCTGCCTCCACTCTTATTTCTCTTTTATTGTCAGTATGGTTGATGCTTACAATTCCTTTTTTGATCTCAAAGTTCACCAAATCCTTTAGTAAAAACTGTGTTCCAGAAGATGTTCTGATATACATATTCTTAAGCCCTGAGATTGTTGAACGGCCTTCTTTATCGTATCTAACCCAAACTTTCACTTCATCAAGCCCGCGCTGCAGACGTTGTATTTCACCACCAAAAAAGCCTTGTCTAATTTGCCCAATAATATCTTGAACATTAAGTCCAAGTAAGTAGGCTTTTTCCTTTAATTTGATGTTTACCTCTCTAATTCCTTCGGGGTCGTTATCAGAAATATCTTTAAGGTCAGATAACTCTTTTAGTTTTAGTTTCAACTCTTCTACTATGGCTCGTACTTGATCTAAGTCTTCTGCTTGTAACGAAATAGCAATTGGCATTCCAAAGCTCGATCCACCACCATATTTTAAATCTTCTATGCCAGCAATTTTACCAGCCTTATTACTGATAATAGCAGTTATATCAGTGGTCTGCATTTGTCGAGCTTCATTATCTAATAGCTTGATATTTAGCTTGCCTTCATTGGTATTTGTGGGTCCTAATCTTTTATCTACCGCAAGAATAACATCCAATCCATCTTCTCGATTTTTTCTTATTTGCTCATTGGTTTGCCACACATATTCTTCAATATAATTAAGCTTTTCAAGAGTAATTTCTTTGGGAGTACCAGCGGGCATTTTTACATTAATAACAATAAATTCGCGGTCGATAAAAGGGAAAAATGTGGATCTTATTATTCCTCCTTTAAGAGCGCCAAATGTTAGAATTAAGAATGCCATAGGAACCGCCAAAGCTAGAGCTCTATTACGCAAACTATAATCTAAAAGAGGACGATAAAGTTTGTTTCGCATCCAATTCATTAAACTAGCAGTAAATCGCATAAAACGATTTGGCTTCTCTTTTCGTTCTAGAGCTTTGGAATGAGCAATATGTGCCGGAAGAATTAATACACCTTCTATCAAAGAAAATATTAAAGTTACTATCACAATAAAAGCCATTTCTTTAAACATATCCCCAATTCTTCCATCAATAAAGAAAAAGGCAGAGAATGCGACAATAGTGGTTAAAATAGCAGAGAATATTGCCGGCAAAACCTCCATAGTACCATCTACTGCGGCCTGCATTCTGTTTTTGCCATTTTCAAAATGGCGATATATATTTTCACTTATTACCACTCCATCATCTACCAAAATACCAATTACGGTAATCATACCAAAAAGTGAAATTACATTTATGGTAATATCAAAGAATGTGGCAAGGATAAACATACCGGCAAAAGAAACGGGTATGGATAATGCAACCCAAAATGCTAGACGATAGTTAAGAAATAGGGCCAATAAAATAAAGACAAGAATAAAGCCAATAATTCCATTTGTTGTCAGTAAATCAATTCGTTGCTTTACAGTTTCGGAGCTATCTTTTGTTATATCAGCATGCACATTATTATATCGCTTATTAAAATCTAATACATATTGACTGACAAAATCAGTGATTTCAATCAGATCCTGATCATTAGTATAGGATACATCCACATTAACAGAAGGTTTGCCGTTATAGAAATTCCTGTTTGGCGTTTCTTCCCATGTGTCTTCTACAATTGATACATCCTTTAGTCTAAGAATTTGACCATCTGTTTGTGCTTTTACAATGATATTCTTAATATCCTCACTTTGATAATATCTATTTTTAGCTCTTATTTTATACTCTTCCTTTAGACCTTTTACGGTTCCACCTGTAACCTCAATATTTGTATTCCTAACTGCCAAAAGCACTTCTTGGAATGTAATATTATGTGCGAGCATACGCTCTTCTTGAAGATTGATTACAATTTCTTCTCGTGGGAAACCACTCAGAGTAACTTTAGAAATATTTTCATAGGATAATAAATCACGTTCAGCTTTCCTAGCAATTTTCTTTAGCGTTTTTAGATCATCAGTACCACTAATGGCAAAACTCATGGCGTTGCTAATGACTTCAACTTTAAAAT
>JAOZSY010000011.1 GCA_029939445.1 Bacteroidales bacterium | reverse complement strand
AGTTCCACAAGGGTTTCCTACAAACCTAAATATTCCTAGTGATAATCCTTTGACAGAAGAAGGCGTTAAACTTGGGCGATATTTGTTTTATGACGGAAGACTCTCTGGTCGTGATGAACCAGATTCACTTATGAGCTGTGCTACTTGTCATTTACAGAGTGCAGCATTTGAAATTGGTGCAAATCATCCTGATTTTCCTGATGGGCATCCTCATGGTCTTAATGGAAAGAAAACTCCCCACTTCCCTTTACCTATTTTTAATCTTATTTGGAATAATGAGGGTTATCTTTGGAATGGATTTATATCTAAAGATAATCATAATTTAGGGATTCCTTCCTATGGAATTCCTGCAGAGCCGCCGTATCATCTTACAAATATCGAATCTTTGGTTTGGATGGGAATTGTTGCAGAGCATGAAATGAACGGCTCCATAGAAATGACTGAACAAATGATTAGGAGTATAGAAATGTATCCTGCATTATTTGAAGCAGCATTTGGCGATAAGCAAATAAATATTGATAGAATATCTAAAGCAATAGCTCAGTTTATTAGAACAATAACTTCTAGTAATTCTGATTTTGATAAGTATTTGAGAGGCGAGGCAAACTTAACTGCTGCAGAATATAGAGGGTTAGTTCTTTTCCAAACTGAAGAAGGGGCTGACTGTTTCCATTGTCACGGAGCCACGGGTAATCCATTAATGACAACAAACTTATTCTATAATAATGCTAAAGATGTAGTTTTTGATGACCCAAGAGATAGATATGGCGTTACTGGTAACGAAGTTGATAGAGGTGCTTATAAGGCCACAACTCTTCGTAATATAGAGTTCACTGGACCATATATGCACGATGGTAGATTTCAAACCCTAGAAGAAGTTATAGATTTCTATAGTGAAGGTTTGGTCTATTCAGAATATGCGCACCCTCTTATGGAAAAATTACGACCACCATACGGAATTGGCGCTGAACTAAACCCTGCACAAAAAGCAGATCTAAAAGCATTTCTGTTATCGTTAACAGATCAAACTCTGCTTACTGACGAAAAATATTCCAACCCTTTTTAGGTATTTAATCTAGAGTGTTGTAAAATATATTTAAAAGCCCTTATTTATCAAATAAATAAGGGCTTTTATGTTTGTTGTCATATTGTGTGAACATGGTGATGAAAGAGCTTGTCCAAACGATGTATACTACTGGAGGATTTAGCTTTATTGTTTCTAATAGACTTTTTTTCAAAAACATGTTTCTATAATATTTGTTAAATTAAAATATTTAAATAGTTTTAGTATTACATTTGTACTAATGATTTCAGTAATTTCTTAAAAAAACTAATTTAAAATTAAACTTATGAAACAAATCAAACTCTTATTAATAGTATTATTAGTATCAGCGATATCAACAAGCACATTTGCTGGCGATAAATTTGGAATTCGTGCTGGATGGCAATATTCAAATATGTATAATAGCGGCTCATCGATTAATGATAATGCTTTAAGTTCTTTTTACCTTGGGATTTTTAAGGAAAATAAAATTATACCAATGTTTAGATTGGGAGGAGGATTAGAGTATTCTCAGATAGGCTCCACTGATGGAAATGATGAACAAATGAAGTTACATTATTTAAGTCTTCCTATATATGCAAAAGTGAAACTTGGACCAATATACGGTTTAGTAGGAGGAGCACCAGCATTTAAAGTTGGCGAAACTTGGGATATTGATACAGGAGCAGATGCTGCTGAGGAACTTTTTAATGCCAATACATTTGATTTACCAGTTTTTGCTGGGGTAGGGATAAGTATACTAATGTTGCAAATTGAAGCACGTTATTATTGGGGTACAATGGATGTTAGTGGAAATGCTCTTAACGCTGGTTATAAAAACCAACAATTTCAAGTGGGATTAGGACTAGCAATATAAAATAAAATAATACACTTTTAGAAGCAGAATAGAGCTATTGAAAATAGCTTTTTTCTGCTTTTTTTTATTCAAAAATCATAATTATTAACAACATTTTATGATTATTTAATTAAAAACATACAAGACATATAGTGCTGAATACATGTAATTTATATTAGAATTATCAGTATAACTTATTAACAAGAATAGATAAAATAAATATTTTATATAAAATGTTGGATTGTGCAGAAAATGTTTGTACTTTTGCAGCCCTAAATTTATAAGGAGAAAATACGATGGCAAAGAAAAGTAAAGATGCAAGAGTTCAAGTAATATTAGAATGCACAGAGCATAAAGAAAGTGGTATGCCAGGCACATCACGATATATTACAACAAAGAACCGCAAGAATACTCCAGATAGAATGGAGTTGAAAAAGTTTAACCCAATTTTGAAGCGCATGACTATTCATCGCGAAATCAAATAAAAATTATAAGATATGGCTAAGAAAGTTGTTGCCTCCCTGCAAACAGGAGGAAAAAGTTATTCGAAAGTTATTCGTTCAGTTCGATCAGAGAAAACTGGCGCATATACTTTTAAGGAAGAGATTGTTCCTAACGAGAAAGTAAAAGAGCTTTTAGCTAAGAAATAATCGTTAGTTACAATGTGATGATATTGAGCTTTTTTCGTTTATTCGAGAAAAGCTTTTTTTTATTATTTTTGTGCTCAAATACAATACTATGGGTTTATTTGATATTTTTTCGAAAGACAAGAAAGAAAAACTTGACCAAGGTTTAGAGAAATCTAAAACTGGTATGTTTTCAAAAATAAGCAAGGCTGTTGCTGGTAAATCAACGGTTGATGATGAGGTACTCGACGACTTGGAGGAAATTTTAGTAATGTCTGATGTAGGAGTTAGCACAACTCTTAAAATTATTGAGAATATTGAAGCAAGAGTTGCCAAAGATAAATACTTAGGTACTTCTGAGTTGAATAGAATTCTTAAAGAAGAAGTTGCTGATTTACTTGATAAAAATAGTAATGAAAGCTTGTTGAGTTTCAATTTCCCGAAACGTGATGCCCCGTATGTAATAATGGTTGTAGGAGTTAATGGAGTTGGTAAGACTACCACTATTGGTAAATTAGCTTATCAATTTAAGAAAGCTGGTAAAAAGGTTGTTCTAGGTGCTGCAGATACTTTTCGTGCAGCTGCTGTTGACCAATTAATTATTTGGTCCGAAAGAGTTGGTGTGCCATGCATTAATCAAGGAATGGACGCTGACCCAGCTTCAGTAGCATTCGATACATTACAATCAGCGGTTTTCCAAAATGCCGATATAGTACTTATCGATACTGCAGGAAGGTTACATAATAAGGTTAACCTTATGAATGAGCTTACTAAGATTAAGAGAGTAATGCAAAAAATTATTCCTGATGCTCCACATGAAGTACTTCTTGTACTAGATGGTTCCACAGGTCAGAATGCCGCTGAACAGGCTAAGCAATTTACCGCCGCAACTGATGTAAGCGCATTGGCAATTACGAAGTTAGACGGTACGGCAAAAGGTGGTGTTGTAATAGGTATTTCTGCAGAATTTAAAATCCCTGTAAAATATATTGGCATTGGCGAAGGAATAGAGGACCTTCAACTTTTTAATAAAGATGAATTTGTTGATTCGCTGTTTGGATAAACAAGTCTTAAACAATCTCTAATTATTATGATGCTTCAATATTTGCTTAAAGCTATGTATTGAAGCTTTTTTATTTTATAAAATTACCTATACTTAATAATATATTTATGAATAATATATCAAAATCTAGAATTAATTTCATAACAATGGGTTGCTCCAAAAATCTTGTAGATTCGGAGAAGGTTATGGCTCAATTAAAGATGAATAATCTTGAAGTTACTCATGAATCTGGCGAAATAGCCGATTATGTAGTAGTTAATACTTGTGGTTTTATTCAAGATTCTAAAGAAGAGAGTATAGAGGTGATTCTTAATTTATTAGATAAGAAAGCTGAAGGTGAAATAAGAAAAGTGTTTGTAATGGGCTGCCTTTCGGAACGTTATCTTGATGAATTGAAATCAGAATTTGTTGATTTAGATGGAATTTATGGAGTGCATGATATGCAACAAATTGTTGAAGATATAGGAGCAGATTATAAAAAAGAACTTATTGGTGAGCGTATGCTTACCACTCCAAAACATTATGCATATTTGAAAGTCTCGGAAGGCTGCGATAGAACTTGTGCGTTTTGTGCTATCCCAAATATTAGAGGCAAAAATATTTCTTTAAGTATAGAAGCTTTAACAAATGAGACCATACAATTAGCAAAAAAAGGAGTGAAAGAGCTGATACTTATCGCTCAAGATTTAACTTATTATGGAGTAGATCTTTATGGGAGAAAGCGCCTTGGTGATTTGCTCAAGGAGCTTGTGAAGGTGGAAGGTATAGAATGGATTAGGCTACATTATACATATCCTACACAATTTCCAAATGATGTGCTCGAACTAATGAAAAATGAGACCAAGATTTGTCATTATATGGATATTCCATTGCAGCATATTAATGATAGAATTCTTACATCAATGCGCCGTGGGCATAGTGGAGACACTACTCGCAAATTGGTGGAAAGATTTCGTAATTATGTACCAGATATAAATATTAGAACTACTCTTATTGTTGGATATCCTGGCGAAACAGAGGTGGAGTTTAACGAATTATTAGACTTTGTAAAAAAATATAAATTCGATAGGCTTGGTGCATTTACATATTCGCCAGAGGAAGGAACTCCTGCTTTTGTTATTGAAGATGATGTGCCCGAAGAAGTTAAAATTGACCGATTAAATCAATTAATGGATATTCAAGAGCAAATATCGTTAGATAAAAATGAGGCTAGAATAGGAAATACCTATAAAGTACTTATTTATAAATATGAGAATGGTAATTATTATGGTCGTACTCAATACGATTCTCCAGAGGTTGATAATGAGGTGATAATAAATAACGAAACAGAATTAGAAATTGGCGAATTTTACCAAGTACTAGTAAGTGAGGCTGAGGCTTTTGATTTAATAGGTAGTGTTATTAAGTAGTTACCTCTTAATCTTCTTCTTCAATTATATTCTGTACTCTACCAACTGTACCATCAGTTAGCATTACCTTAATGCCATGTGGATGGTTTTGCGACTTTGTAAGAAATTTCTTTACAATCCCTTCAGTTAGTTCACCACTTCGTTGGTGTTGTTTCTGAACAAGCTCAACTAAATCACCAATTGCTATATTTTTGCGTATTTTTCCAGAAAGCATATTATTGATAATTTATGGTTTCCAATTTTCTGAAATCCTCAATTATTAGTTTCTCTTTCTTACCTTTATAAGAATATTCGATATATGCTTCACCTTGGTATTCAACTGCCTTATTAGATAATCCATTATCTACTAATTCCAAAACACCCTTATCATTAGGTCTGTAATTCATATATGCATCAATATATATTGTATCACCTTTTTTGTATGTATAGCTTACTTGCTTATTCTCATCTAGAGTATATACTTTTAAAGTTGCAGGATTAGTTCCTACCCACATCTTTTCAAAAGTTATTTTTCGAGAAGGTTTATTTGCAATTAGTTTTACTTGATATTGAACACTTTTCCCAGACATTTGCCTTCCTGCATTAAAGTGTTGTACTGTTGCATCAATTTGCTCAAAAGGAGATGAACAGAACCAACCAAAGATAAATAGTAA
Source organism: Bacteroidales bacterium (assembly GCA_029939445.1). Lineage (GTDB taxonomy): Bacteria > Bacteroidota > Bacteroidia > Bacteroidales > UBA1556 > UBA6267. The sequence continues at coordinate 18,235 of JAOZSY010000011.1, read as the reverse complement.
TATAGTTAGAGTTATTTTTGTCATAATAATTAATTTTTATTTTTTAATTTAAACAGAACGAATTGCTTCAACAGGGCTTAATTTTGAAGCCATTACAGCAGGAATCATTCCCGCTGCCAAACCTATTATTAATGATACTATTATTCCTAAACTAATATTACCAAAGGACATTATTAAAGGAAAATCAAATCCGTAATAGGCGATTGCCACGCCCAGAGATACAATTATCAAGCCAATTAATCCGCCAAACAAAGATAGGAAAACAGATTCAAATAAAAATTGAAATAGAACAAAAAAGTTCTTGGCTCCTAATGCTTTCTGTATTCCTATTTGGCTAGTTCGTTCTCTTACACTTACAAACATAATATTTGCAATTCCAAAACCGCCAACCATTAAGCTTAATCCTCCTATAAACCAGCCGGCTATACCTATGGTCTTAAATAAGCCATCAAAATTAGTAATTATAGTAGAGATCTCGTTTAAAGCGAAATCATCATCTTGTGCTGGTTTTAACCTATGTTCGGAGCGGAGGGTCAATCTAATATCATCCTTTAATCGCTCAGAGGAAACGCCCATTTTAGGTGTAATTTGTATTGATGGGTCTAAACTACCGGAACGAAGATTTACAATATTTCTGGCAAAATTTACTGAAATTATAGCTCGGTTATCTGGAGAATTATTAAGCATGTCTTCACCCTCTTTATCAAAAATACCAATAACTGTAAGTTTACGCCCAAGAATTTTTACTTGCTTGCCAACGGGGCTTATACCTTTAAATAGAGCTTCTGAAATATCGCTACCAATAACAACTACTGCATGCCCCGATTTCATTTCCAATGGAGAGAAAAAACGTCCATCTTTAATATCAAAATCATTAATAAACTGATAATCGTAGGTTGTTGCAACTATTTGTGAACTTTCTATTCTTTCGCTTTTATAGCTAATTGATTTATTAGCACTGGCAGTAAAACATACGTATTCAGCAGTTTTTGTGCGTTTGCGAATGGCTTCCATATCCTTGATATTTGGAACTGGTCGTTGATAAAATTTCCACCATGGGTAGTCGCCAAAAATCCATGGCCATTTTTGTACGTATATTATTTCGCTACCAAGGCTATTTATGGATGTTCTAATCTTATTCTCCAAGGAATCGATTAGAGTAAATACTGTAATTACTGAAAAAATACCAATGGTAATACCCAATAACGATAATGCAGTTTGAAGCTTATTTGCCATCAAACTTTGCACTGCGAATACAAAACTTTCTCTTATAAGGCGAATTATTACCATTATTTTTCTGGAATTAATTGTACGGTAGCTTGCACTGCCTGATGATCTGAATATCTAAAATCATCAGTTAGGTTTCTTACAGAAAGGCTTTTAATATTTGGTGATAAAAGATAGAAATCAATAACTGTAGTTAGCGTTTGACCTTGTGTATAAGGAATAGAATTTCTTCTATTTGTAGGTTCTTTGTTATCAAACAGCCAAGTCCAACCACTAGGCATAAAGCTCTCGTCTATATAAGTTACATTATCAAAATCCATTATGTCTTTCGAAAAGTTATTTTTAAAATTTGGTGGTGATTGATTCAAGTCAGCTCCAATTATTATATAATTTCCTTTTTCATATTCTGATAATACAAATGCCTTTATTTGCTGCATTTGTGCTTTTCGTAAGCCACCATCATCATAAGCCGAATTATGAGAATTTATCACTAATAGTTCCTTGCCGTTGCTTACAGCGTAACGGTTTGCCATAAAACAACGATTTAACATTGCCAATGATTTTGGCCAAGCAAAGTTTCCTTCAAATGAATATCTAGTAGCTTTTATTGGAGTGTTTCTACTTAATGTTTGTAATCCGCTTATAGCTCCGCCCATGGGTTTATGAATAGGTAATGGAACAAATAGAGCTTTATAATTATAAGCAAAAGTAGAATGATGACCTTTGAATAGATTTATAAAAGTATCAACTTGATTTGTATGAAATGACCTTAATGATGATTCATCAACTTCTTGAAGAAGCATGAAATCTACATATTCATTGTTTTTTAAATTTCTTTTGACACCTCTTATATTATTCATTACGACATCTACTTTAGGGTATACGTTTTTACCACCACCATAAAAGAAGTCCATTTCGGCATTTAATCCACAATACCCAATATTCCATGACATTAATTTAATAACAGCAGTATCCGCAAAAAGATCGCTAGTAGTATTTTCTTCCAACACTTCCTTATAATCAGGATTATAAGCCGTTATTGTGGCATAAGTAAGAAATACAACGGGGATAGCAATTATTATTGCTAATACTATTAATATGAGTTTAAAAAAGTTTCGCATATTGTATCTTTTTAAGAATAATTATTAATGACAAATTTAGTGAAGATTGTTATACAATAGTCTATTATTAATAATAAAACTAAAAGGGGTCTTATTGTTTTTCGCTCTCTCTATTAAAGATATCTTCAGCAGCTCTTTTTGAAGCACCTGGGCCCCCAACTAGTTCTTGTAGAATTGAATAATCAGCCAATATTTCTTTTCGTTTCTTTCCTCCTTCAAGAGTGTCAATAAGCTCTTGGAGCACTTGTAGTGGATTCATATCATGTTGAATAAGTTCTACAATTGCTGCTTTATTGAGAATTAGATTTACTAAAGAAATATATTTTATTTTTACTAGATTCTTCGCAATAACATACGATAATGAATTTGCTTTATAACAAACTACCTGTGGCACATTGAACAGAGCTGTTTCTAATGTTGCTGTTCCGGATGTAACCATTGCCGATTCTGCTTCTGATAAAATAGAATATGTTTTGTTAAATTCAATTTTATAATGCCTTTTTTTGAAGAAACTTTCGTAATAGCTTTTGTCGAAATTAGGTGCTCCAGCAATTATAAAATCATAATCTTCTATTTTATCAGCTACATCTATCATAATTGGCAGCATTCTTTTGAGCTCTTGATCTCGGCTCCCTGGTAGCATTGCAATAAGTTTCTTGGATTTGCTTATTGTGGGGTTTTCTTTTTTGAATTTATCAATTTCATCCATAAGTGGATTTCCAATATACTTTATTGGGTAATTGAACTGTTTATAAAATTCTACTTCAAAAGGAAGGATGCTATATAATACATCAATAGATTTTATAATTTTATAAACTCTCTTTTTCTTCCAAGCCCATACTTTTGGCGAAATATAGTAATAAGTGGATATGCCTAATTTGCGAACGAAAGGAGAAATGCGCAAATTAAAACCTGGAAAATCGATAAAAATCACAGCATCAGGTTTGTATTCAGTAATTTGAACCTTACATTGATTAAAGTTTTTTCTAATTTTACCTAAGTTTATTATTACTTCAATAAACCCCATTATAGCAAGATCACTGATGTGTTTAGCGGGAGATATCCCACTGGCATCTGCCATTTTATCTCCACCCCAAAACATAAATTCAGCTTTACTGTCATAATGTTTAAGCGCATCAATAAGATTGCTTCCATGTAAATCTCCTGACGCTTCTCCTGCTATTATAAAATATTTCATTATATACTATTTGTGTGCTTTTACGATTTCTTTTTATATATGAATGAATAATATCAGTCAATATTGACTAATCCATAAATTGTCTAAACCTCCAGATGAAATAGATTCCCGTAAAGATAAATGTCATAATCATTACACCACGACCAGTTTTGTCGTATGGAGGTTTATGAATATAAGTTGTAAAAATAATCATATTTAGGAATATACTCACCAATATAATATTATGCTCTTGAATTAGAGGAATACCTTGAGTGTATTTTTCACTTAAGAAATCTACTAATGCTGTAAGTCCAAAAAATAGAATAATTGGAGCTATGGTAGATAATACCATTCCAAGAATAAATGAGTTCTTTTTTAATATTTCCATTATATAAGTTTTTATAATTCTGTTATTCAAACGATTTTAACTCTTTAATATTACTATAATCAGTAAAATCAAATTTTACTGGTACCAAAGAGACATAATAATTACTTAGAGCAAACTCATCTGTATCTTCAGCTTTATCATTAAGAAGAAAATCTCCTTTCAGCCAATAATATGGTTTACCATCCCTTGGGTCAAGTCTTTCTTCAAAATTCTCACGCCAATAGCCATCAGCCTGTCGGCAAACCTTAATTCCATTATATTCCTTGCCATTAGCCATTGGGAAGTTTACATTCAATGCAGTTTTACTTGGTAGTCCTTCAGCTAATACTTTATTAACTATTTTGATAATATACTTCTTTGCATAATTAAAGTTGGCATCAAAACTATAATCTAATATTGAGAATCCAATACTTGGAATTCCTCCCATTGCACCTTCTGTTGCAGCAGCCATTGTGCCACTGTAGATAATATTAATGGACGCATTAGAGCCATGGTTAATACCAGACACAATAATGTCAGGTTTTCGGTCTAATAATTTATGCAAAGCAAACTTTACACAATCAACAGGTGTTCCGTTTAAACTATATTCTTTGTAATCCGTGCTCTCCTCAATTATATTATAACGCAATGGATTTGTTATTGTAATAGAATGGCTTTTAGCTGATTGAGCCCCTTCAGGAGCCACAATTACCACTTCACCAATTGAACGCATAACATTTATTAAAAACCTAATGCCAGGAGCTGAAATACTGTCGTCATTAGTAATTAGTATTAATGGTTTATTCATTTCTTTGTTTTATTAAATTATACTTATACTTTTTCAATTGTTGCCAATCCATTAATTGTATACTTTCTTTTACTATTTACATCAGTACACATATATCGTGTTCTTCTTTTCTCTTCTTTAATAAAAACCCGACCTTTAAAAGCGAATTTTTCTCCAAAGGCAATATCTTCAAGATGTATATTTTCCACTTCTGATTCCGAATTATATAAATTCAAGCAGCGTAGTAAATCCATGTCGCTATGTGTTGCTGCTCTTGGATTTTGCATATGTTTTCTATACACAGTTTCCAAGGGCTGAGGAAATATACCAGAGTTTATAAATGGAGCTACAATCTTTTGAAAAGCTTTCTTCCATTCTACACCATGAGGTTTGCAAGCTTTACTATACTGAATGTAAACCTTATAATGAGCCATCTCATGAAGTAATGTAATAAGGAATGAGTATTTATTCAAACCCCCATTTACAGTAATTTGAGAAACCTTAGTGCCCCCATTGGAGTATCTAAAGTCCCCAAATTTCGTTACTCTATCTTTAGTGATTTTCAAATTTACTACATTACTACCAAAGAATTTCCATAGCTCAGTAATTGCAGGTAATGGTACATACCTACTTATAATATTTACAAAATCAACCTCTTGCATTTATATCAACAGTCTTTTCTACCGAACCAAAACTTGGACAATCACTTCCCTTATACTTTTTACTTGAGGCACATGAAGCCATTACAAATAAAATAGATATCAATACTAATAATAATTTAAGCTTGCTACTTATCATAATAAAATAATTTGGACAAAAATAATCAAAAGAAAGTATAAATATTAAAAATATCTACTTCTACAATAAAGTAAAAATAATACTATAAATGATAGTAGTTTATTAGATGTAATAGACTGTAAATAAGCATGTAATAAATATCTATATATTTAGTTTATGATAGTTAACGCTAGTGATTTTGTAGTTATGAGAAAAATAATGGATAAAAAAACCTATCAATTGTAGAAGAGAATTATATTTCATCAAAAATAATGTACATTTGTAACGTAAAACTAAGGCTAATAAATCATCATTATTTTAGATGAAAAATATACTAATTAGAGAAACGGGGGAAAGTGCTTACGAATTTATTTCGGAGTATGTTAGTGTAGATAGCCGCGACACTTTGGTAGTATCAACGTCTAGTGCTTTTAATATTGATAAGCAACATCAACAGAGTTTTAAAAATATTATAAATATAAATCAGGTTAACAATATTCGTAGAATCAATAAACTCTTCGAAAGTGTTAATGCTAAGCTAGATGATGATGGTTTGTTTATTTGTAATGTAGAAACTTACACCCTTAGAAAGAAACGTATTTTAAATAAATATCCTAAAGGTATTAATTGGGGAATGTACACTTTTGATTTTTTTGTAAAACGTGTTAGCCCAAAAGTTTGGGGTTTAAAGAAAATTTATTTTTTTACTACAGCAGGTAGAAATAGAGTTCTTTCTAAAGCTGAAACTTTAGGAAGAATATATTCTTGTGGATTTGAAATCGTGAAAGAAACCCAGATTAAAGACCGACTTTGGATAGTTGTAAGAAAGATAAAACAGCCTAGCTTTGATACTGATCCAACTTATGGACCATTTATTTCTTTGAAAAGATATGGCAAAAATGGAAAAATGATAAAGGTTTATAAGGCTCGTACAATGCATGCTTATTCGGAATATCTTCAAGAATATGTTTATCAAAATAACAACCTTCAAGAAGGTGGTAAGTTTAAAGATGATTTTAGAATTACGACCATGGGTGCGGTGTTTAGAAAACTTTGGCTCGACGAATTACCAATGCTGATAAATTTGCTTAAACTGGATCTTAAAATTGTGGGAGTAAGGCCTTTAAGCGCGCACTATATGAGTCTATATCCTGAAGATTATCAGGAGTATAGAAAAAAGTTTAAGCCAGGATTAGTGCCGCCATTTTATGCAGATTTGCCAAAGGATTTAGAAGGAATTATTGACTCTGAACGTAGATATCTTGAAGCTTATGATAAGCACCCGCTTCGTACTGATTGGAAATATTTCTGGAAAGCGTTTGATAATATTGTTTTTAAGAAAGCAAGATCAAATTAAGCTTTTTGTATAATTAAAAAAAATAAAATGAATTATCGTTTATTATTGGTTTTAGTTGCTATAATGGTCTTATCTGTAGGGAAGTTATTCTCTCAGAGTACACCTACACATATCACTCAAGTTGAATTGTTTGACTTTATTGACGAGCTTGCAAATGAGCATTATATTGATATAAACTCGGTAGTAAAGCCCTATAGCAGACAACAAATTTATGCATGGCTTATTACTGCTGATACTGCCTCAGCATTGTCAAATAGACAGAAAAAACAAATTGCTTTCTATCTTCAAGAGTATCAATTTGTGTCTCCTGATACAATAAATCCATATGGAGATACTAAGTTGAACCTGATTGTAAAATCTAGTACTAAAGCTTCACTACACCTTAAGCAATATGGATTTTATTATAAAGATGACTTATTCACTTTTGCGTTAAAACCAATTTGGGGAGTAGACTATCGAACTAATGATAGTGGTTCTGTTCGTCATTTTTGGGGAGGGCTTAGTGCCTATGCTACTGTTGGCGATAATTGGAGTTTTTATGCTTCATTACGTGATAATTCTATTACTGAAATAATGGCATTCCCAAATTATAAAACCCTTGAAGAAGGTGGTAACTATAAAATTGGTGAAGGCGGAAGACCTGGAGGAGATTATTCTGAAATGCGTGGAGGAATAACATATTCTTGGGATTGGGGAGATATAGGATTAGTAAAAGACCATATACAAGTTGGGAATAACAACCATGGGTCAAATATTCTTTCTGGTCGTACGCCAAGTTATGCTATGATAAAGCTTCATCTTAATCCAGTAAAATGGTTTGATTTTAATTATCACCACGGTTGGCTAGTAAGCGAAGATATTGATAGCGCAAGATCTTATAATGCTACTACTGGAAGATATAAAGCTGTATACCGACCAAAATTTATAGCAACAAATATGTTTACATTTATTCCTTGGCGAGGAATTAATTTTTCCTTTGGAAACTCAATAATTTATACGGATTTAGATGGTCCACATCCTGCATATATGATTCCGTTTATGTTCTTTAAATCAATAGATCATACTATAAATCATGGTGTAGAGAATCAAAACTCGCAAATGTTCCTTGATTTTAGTGTAAGAAAAATAAAACACTTACATCTTTATGGAACAATTTATGCCGATGAGTTTAAAAAAGATAGGGTAGGCAACGATACTCTTCATAATTTCTTTAGTTATAAAGCTGGATTTAGGTTAAGTAATTGGCCATTTAAAGATTTGGCCCTTACAGCAGAGTTTACTCAAACAGCTCCTATGACATATAAACACACAGTTGCAGCACTTACTTATGCCACCAATAAATTTAATTTGGGACATTATTTAATAGATAACTCACGAGAAATATATTTAGCACTGCAGTATAAGCCCATTCCACGACTTTATTTAAAAGCAGAGTATTTTTATGCAGTTCATGGTGATGAATATGTTTATAATAATACTTCAGGCTATGATCCAACAAGTATACCGTATTTGAAGAATAAAACATGGGACAATAAAACAATAGGATTATATATTACCTATGAGATATTAAATGATGTATATATAAAAACATATTTCACCCATACCGAAACATATGGTTATGACTTAAATGGACATACTGCTGAGGAATATCTTTCTTCATTTACAGCTCCTTTTTATCATGGAAACTTGAATACTTTTGGAGTTAGTTTTAATATGGGATTTTAGAATACAAGATTAAACAAAAACAATACTATCAAAGCTATAAATACATTACATTTGTTGCTTATATTTTTAACACTAAATTATGGATAAAAACATATACTTACGTAATATTTTAAAGATTAGCCTATTATTATTGATTATCTCAATGGTGTCGTGCATTCCGCAGAAAAAATTACGTTATTTGCAGGAATTAGAGGAATCACAGTTTGATACTACTCAAACTGAACAAATTAATAGTACATATATTATAAAAGCTAAGGACGAAATTTACGTAAAGGTTAATAGTGTTGACCCTAATACATCTAGTTTTTTTAATGGAGGAGATTCTAGATATGCATCAAATATGTATAATAGTGAATTAGGTTTATACTTAAACTCATATACAGTATCAGATTCGGGTTATATTCAATTGCCTGTAGCAGGTAAGATAAATATTGTAGGTCTAGATCTTGAAGATGCGCGACTTAAAATAGAATCTGTTTTGCAATTATATCTTAATGATGTTTCTGTTACATTAAAGCTTTCAGGGTTTAGAATTACAATGCTAGGTGAGGTAAAACGCCCTGGCAGATACGCCCCTTATGTATCGCAACTAAATATTCTTGAGGCTCTAGCTGTGGCTGGTGATATGACTAGCTATGGAAATAGACAAAGAGTTATGATAATTAGAGAAATAGATGGTAAAGAGCATGTTCACTTTATTGATTTATTAGACCAAAATTTAATACAAACAGCTAATTTTAATTTGCTGCCAAACGATATAGTATACGTTGAATCATTAAATGCCAAAACATGGGGTTTTGAGCAATTCCCATACGCACTGATACTGAGCTCTATAACTACTTTTATAGTGTTAATGACTTTTATTAGTGCAATGAATTAAGTACTTGAACCCACAATAAGAGAAATAATTAATGGAAGACAATTTTAATAATTTCGATAACTATCAGGAAGATAGTATTGACATAAAGGCTCTAATATTTCAGGCTTTAGTACATTGGAAACTATTTGTATTAGCTTTAATAATCAGTCTAACAGGAGCATATTTATTCAATAAATATGCCGACCCTATATATGAGGCTAACTCTAAAGTATTAGTGATGGTTGATAATCAAGATATCAACCCGTTTTCTTCTGGTTCTTTTTGGAAACAACCAGTAAACATAGAAAACGAAATGGCTATTCTTAAATCATTTGATCTCACAAGAAATGCTGTATTGAGTACCGATTGGCAAGTTTCATATTATAGGTATGGGCAAATTAGAGAGAATCAAATGTTTGGCAATACTCCATTTGAAATTGTGTTAGACAGTAATCATGTACAAGCAACATCAATAAAATACGATATAGAAATGATTAGTAGTACAGAGTTTAGATTAATAATTGAACCAATTATTGAGCCTGTAAAGCTTTATAACTATAGAACAAACCAATATTATGAAAATGAAACCATAGCCTTGCCTCAAGGATTAAATAAGGTATTTTACTATGGAGAACAAATTAATTATGGCCTTTTTAGCTTTGTAATAGAATATAATTATGACTATAATGAGGACAAAGATTTCTTTTTTTATCTGAATTCTGTTGACGCATTAGCCACTAAGTATAATGGTATGTATAGTGTAAAACCTCTTCATAATGATGCCACAATAATTTTGATAACAATGAAGCATTCTAGCCAAAGTCATGCTGTGGAAATGGTAAATGCCTTAACTAATTCATATGTTAATTATAATCTTAATTTTAAAAATAAGCAATCATCTAATGCTATTACGTTTATTGATAATCAACTAAAAGAAATCAATACAGCTTTAACTACTTCAGAAGAAAACCTAGAAAATTATCGCAGAGACAATAAAATACTTAATATTGAAGATGTAAGTGGGCGAACTTTTGATAAGCTAACAGCTCTTGACAACGAACGGGCACATGTTGAATTACAAAACAAATACTTTGAATATCTTGAGGACTACCTTAGGAAAGGGCTTGCGGATAAGGAGAGCATGGTAGCACCTTCTGTTATTGGAATTGAAGAGCCAATGCTGTTGCAATTAGTTAGCCAGCTTAATGAATTGTATATCAAGCGAAATGAGATAATGGCGACTAGTACAAAGCTTAATCCTGTGTCAAAACAAATAGACCTTAAAATTAGAAATACAGAGCAAGCTTTATTAGAAAATATTAGCAATATTGGTAAAACAACCAAAATAAAAATTAATAGCATTGATAAGCAATTAGTTGATGTTCAGAAAAAAATAAAGACATTGCCTTCAAAGCAACGAGAATTAATTGATATTAATCGAAAATATAATGTTAATGAAGAAATATATTCATTTCTACTTCAAAAGCGTGTAGAATCAGGAATTACATTGGCAGGAAATGTGTCTGATTATACGGTAATTGATAAATCACGACAAGCAAAACCTGTATTTCCAAAAAAGTCACTTAACCTTGTAATTGCTCTTCTATTGGGATTGATTGTTCCTACAGCTTATATTTTTGTTTTAGACTTTTTTAATGATAAAATTCAGAGCAAGAAAGATATAGAGAGTGTTGTGAGTCTTCCAATAATTGGTGTTGTAGGGCATTATAAAGAAGCAGATAATATTGTTGTTCTGAATAAGCCAAAATCTGTAATTTCAGAAACATATCGTTCAATTAGAACAAACCTTCAGTTTCTTGCTCATCAAGAAGAACATAAAGTAATATCTATAACATCAACATATAGTGGCGAAGGAAAAACTTTTAATTCAATTAATATAGCTTCAATATTCTCAATTGCAGATAAGAAGACTATTCTCCTAGGTTGTGACCTTCGCAAGCCAAAGATATTTGATGACTTTAATATTACCAACGATAAAGGTCTTACTAATTACCTGATTGGGCGTTCTAATATTGATGAAATAATACAACAAACTAGCTATTCAAATATTGATATTATTACAGCAGGCCCTGTTCCTCCCAATCCATCAGAATTATTAGAGAGTTCTAAAATGAGTGATTTATTGGCAGAGCTAAAAAAGAGCTATGATATTGTAATAGTAGACACCCCGCCTATTGGTTTAGTAACTGATGCTATTTTTATGATGAAAAGATCCGATGTTTCCTTATATATTGTTCGTCAGAATTATACAACAAAAGCAGCCTTAAATACAGTTAAAGAAATATCTGATATTACCGAAATTAAGAATTTATCTATCATTATTAATGATGTAGATATGGATAAGAATGTGAAGTATAGTAATTATGGTGGTTATGGTTATGGCTATGGCTATGGTTATGGCTATGGTTATGGTAATTATTATGAGGAAAAAGAAGAAGTAAAGAAAACGTGGAAAGAACGAATTTTCAAAATATAATAAATAAACGATTAGAAAGTATTTTTAGCTTATGGATAATATTCAAATGGTGGATTTAAAATCCCAATATAATAATATTAAAGAGGAAGTTGATAAGGGGATACAAGCAGTTATTGATTCTACAGCATTTGTTAAAGGCAAAGTAGTAAAAGATTTTGAAGATAATTTAGCAAAGTATTTACAAGTTAAGCATGTTATAAGTTGTGGAAATGGGACTGACGCTCTTCAAGTAGCAATGATGGCACTTGGTCTAAAGCCAGGAGATGAGGTTATTACTACATCTTTTACTTTTATTGCAACTGCCGAAGTTATAGCATTACTTGGCTTAACTCCTGTACTAGTAGACTGCGATCCTGAAACGTATAATATAACTCCAGAAGCTATTCGTAAAGCAATCACTCCTAAAACTAAAGCTATAGTTCCTGTTCATATTTTTGGACAGAGTGCTCCCATGGAAGAGATTATGGCGATTGCTAAAGAGAACAATCTAGCAATTATAGAAGATAATGCTCAAGCAATAGGTGCAGACTATATAATGAATGATGGCAGTAAGTGTAAAACTGGAACAATGGGAGATATAGGATGTACATCTTTCTTCCCTTCAAAAAATCTTGGTGCTTTTGGCGATGGTGGAGCTGTTTTTACTAATAGTAATGAGCTTGCTGATAAGTTGAGAGCTATTGTTAACCATGGCATGAAAGTTCGTTATTATCATGATTATGTAGGTGTGAATTCGCGCTTAGATGGAATACAGGCAGCTATTCTTGATGTTAAACTTCGTCATTTGGATGAATATGCTGCAGCAAGAAATTATGCTGCTAATTATTATGATAAAGCATTTGCTAATCATAAGCATATTATAACTCCAGCACGATATGATAAATCAAGTCATGTTTTTCATCAATATACTATGAAACTGATAGATGCTGATAGAGATGAACTAAAAAACTTTCTGAACTCAAAAGGTGTTCCGATGATGGTTTATTATCCAGTGCCTTTGCATCTTCAAAGTGCTTACAAAGACGATAGGTATTCAGAGGGAGATTTTCCTATAACCGAATGTTTGAGTAAGTCTGTATTCTCATTACCTATGCATACTGAGATGAATGAAGAACAATTAAAATATATTACAGACTCTGTTTTAGAGTTTTTCAACAAATAACAAATTGATTATGGAAAAGCAATATTTCTCGCACGAAACAGCAATTGTTGATGCGGGCTGTAAAATAGAAGAAGGTGTAAGGATATGGCATTTCTCACATATTATGTCGGATTGTATAATTGGTAAAAACTGTAATATTGGGCAGAATGTGGTAGTGTCTCCTGGAGTAATTCTTGGTAATAATGTAAAAATTCAGAATAATGTTTCTATCTATACTGGAGTGGAATGTGAAGATGATGTTTTTCTTGGCCCGAGTATGGTTTTTACGAATGTTACTAATCCTAGATCTGGAGTTAATAGAAGAGGCCAATATGAGAAAACTGTGGTTAAAAAAGGCGCGTCAATTGGTGCTAATGCAACAATAGTTTGTGGTCATGATATTGGAGAATATGCATTTATCGGAGCAGGCTCTGTGGTAACGAAAACTATTCCTGCTTATGCTTTAGTAGTTGGTAATCCTGCCCGACAAATAGGATGGATGAGCGAATTTGGGCATAAATTATTATTTGATGATAAAGGTATTGCTATTTGCCCAGAGAGTAACGAAAAATATGAATTGAAAGATTATAAAGTACAAAAGACATTATGAGCAAAAAACTAAACTTTGGGCTTATTGGTGCAGCAGGATATATTGCCCCTCGCCATATGAAAGCTATAAAAGACACAAATAATGAGTTGGTAGCAGCTCTTGATAAGTTTGATAGTGTTGGTATAATTGATAGCTTTTATCCTGACGCATCTTTTTTTACAGAACCTGAAAGGTTTGATCGTCATTTAGATAAACTACGTCGCCAAGGTGATAAAAAGATTGATTATGTATCTATTTGTACGCCAAATTATTTACACGATTCTCATATTAGATTAGCTCTTCGTAATGATGCTCATGCAATTTGCGAAAAACCATTAGTATTAAATCCGTGGAATATAGATGCTCTTCAAGAAATAGAAAAGGAAAGTGGCAAGAATATTTATAATATTCTACAACTTAGACATCATCAGGCTATTATTGACTTAAAAGAAAAAATTGATAATGGGCCAAAAGATAAGGTTTATGATGTAGATCTTAGCTATATTACTAGCCGTGGAAAATGGTATTTTGTAAGCTGGAAAGGTGATAGCTCTAAAAGTGGTGGTGTTGCAACTAATATTGGAGTTCATTTTTACGATATGCTAACATACATTTTTGGTGATGTTCATACAAATATTGTTCATTATTCGGATGCTGAATCAGCTTCTGGTTTTTTACAACTTGATCGTGCTCGTGTTAGATGGTTTCTTAGTGTGGACGATAGTAACTTGCCTGCTGATATTGTGGCTAAAGGGCAAAGAACCTATAGGTCTATAACTGTTGACGGTGATGAAATTGAATTTAGTGGTGGTTTTACGGAACTTCACACTGATAGCTATAAGCATATATTAAGTGGTAAGGGTTTCGGGCTAGAGCATGCTAGAAAGAGTATAGAGATTGTACATAAAATAAGGAATTCAAAACCGATAGGAATTAAAGGTGATTATCACCCATTCTTAAACAGATTTAAATAAACAAAAAAGGTTTGTAATTTATTATTTTGCAAACCTTTTTTTTGTGCCAACTATTTATTATAAGACAATAAATTTCTTTCTTATTATAATATTCTCGGTGGTATTTATTTCTATAAAATAAATACCACTAGCCCATGCTTTAACGTCAATTGTTTTAGAGTTTTTCATAGTATTATTATACTGTACTTTTCCCGTATAGTCGTATATTATTATGTTGCATAACTTATTCTCTTTGCTAATATTTATATGCAGATTATTAGTACATGGGTTTGGCGAAACAGTAACTTTTAAAGACTCTTGTTGAGCGTTTTCTACACTAGTAAAATCTATGTAATTATCAATATATTTAAAATTTATTCCTGTTAATCCGACCGTAACTTTTACAATAGGAAAGTCCATCCCTTTAGCTAACCAAATGTATTCAATTGATGGATTAGGAATTCTAGCACCAAAATTTAATGAATCAATGTAAACGGAATCACTTTTATTAATAGTTGATTTCAATCTCAAACATTGATATGTTCCATATGGAGTAATTATCGTTCCCCATCCATCAACTTCATTTATTCTATGAAGGTCTTCCTCTAAGTATCCCATATTTGGAAATCCAATACTAAAATGCGAGTCGCTAGAGTCTAAGTTTCCATAATTCATAGGGAATTTATAAACTACATCAGAACTTGTATAAACTATAGGAACATTAATTCCACTGACTTCTCCTCCCATTCCAACAATCTTTAATTGGTTATTATCCTTTTTATAAAATGTATAAGGATTTGCAATGCTTAACCCTAATAAGTTTATGTCTTCTCCAAGCTTTGCTAAATTGGACTTGCCAAAAAAAGCAACTTTATATATCATGTTTACATTAGCCATTCCCACATATCCCTCAATAGTTTGCGATTTCGCTTGCAACGAACTAAAATCCCAGATGTGATTTGTATCTGTTGAACTAAAGTCAAGAGTATTTACTTTGGCAGAACTATACCTCACGGTATCATCAGCACTACCTATATCACTGCTAGTAATTGTAATTTGGCTGTAACTGATAAATGAATTAATCAATAGTAATGATAATAGGAAGTTCCTCATAGCTTTATATTTTGTGATATTGCAAATATAATATTTAAATGAATATGTAATTCTGAATTAAGAATTATTTAATTTTTATAGAATAAAAAATGTAAATTTGTTTTTTTATGATTAATAAGAATAGTAAATTATGTCAACAATATTAAATTTTGCAATCTTTCCAACAGATAAAGGGGATAAAGGAAGTAGTGAGTACGTGAGTCAAGTATTAAAAATGATAGACGAAAGTGGAGTGTCGTATAAGTTAAATCCGATGGGCACAAGTATAGAAACCGACACTCTAGAAGAAGCGCTAGATATTGTGAATAGAGCTTACAAAGTCTTAGAGCCAGTTTCTAAGAGAGTATATTCTGCTATTACAATAGATATACGGAAAGGCAGAAAACTAGGGATGAAGCAAAAGATAAATTCCATAGAAAAACGAATTGGAGAAGTAAATAAATAGGTTTCTACTAATTAGTTTTATAATATAATAACATCTTATGAATTTAGGGAAGATAATAAAAACTCTTGGCCCTGGACTTTTGTATGCTGGAGCTGCAGTAGGAGTTTCGCACCTTGTTCAGAGTACTAGAGCAGGAGCAAGTTTTGGTTTTGAATTAGTATGGGTAATAATAATTGCTAATATACTGAAATATCCATTTTTTGAATTTGCTCCTCGTTATACTGCTGTTACAGGAAATAACTTAATTACTGGATATTCAAAAATTGGAAGGTGGGCAGTATGGCTATTCTTAGCTGTAACCATTGCTTCTATGTTTGTACTGCAATCGGGAGTCACTATTGTTACGGCAGGTCTAGTTGCCACAATTTTTGGTATTAGTATTCCTACTTTTTGGATAAGTGCTGCATTATTATTATTGACAGCTATAATACTAATTGTGGGTAATTATTCTATACTCGATAAGTTGATAAAATATGTAATAGTAATTCTTGCAATATCAACAATGTTTGCAGTAATAAGTGCCTATTATAAGAATGGTTATAATCCTAATCCGGAAATAGTGAAGCTTTTTGATATGAATAATCCAATGGATGTAGCTTTCTTAATAGCCTTTTTTGGGTGGATGCCAGGTCCAATGGATATATCTGTATGGCAATCAATATGGGCAGAAGCCAAACGCAAAGAAATGAAAATCAATATTGATTTAAAAGCAGCTTTGTTGGACTTTAAAATTGGCTATTTTGGAACGGTAATTCTTGCATTAGCTTTTCTAGCGTTAGGTGCTTTAGTAATGTATGGTAGCGGTGAGGAATTTAGCGGGTCATCTTCAGTATTTGCTAGTCAGCTTATTGATTTATTTACAAATAGTATAGGAATGTGGGCATATCCCATTATTGCCACTGCAGCATTAGCTACAATGTTTAGTACAACGCTTACTTGCTTCGATGCTTATACTCGATCAATGGTTCCTGCTCTAAATCTTAGTTTTAAAAGATTAGAAATTAATACTCCACAGAAAGAAAAAAAGTGGTGGATATCCATGATGATTATTCTAGTAATTGGGTCACTTATTATCTTAGGGTTTTTTATTAGTAGTATGAAACAAATGGTTGATTTTGCTACTACCTTAAGCTTTGTGCTAGCTCCAATTATTGCAATCTTAAATTATAAAGTAATTACTCATAATCATGTGCCAGAAGAGTATAGGCCGAAAAAAGTATTTAGAATATATGCTTTAGTAAGTATTATTATTATGACAACATTTAGTTTATTCTTTGTTTATTGGCGCTTTCTATAGCATTCTATCTTTGTGTAAGTTTAACTATTATTAGTTAATATAACCAACAAATTATTAATACATTTGCACACTTTAAATTGAATCTATAAATAAGAAAATACTATAATAATGGAGAAAACTACAGTAAATATTGAATGGAAGCAAGGGATGTCCTTCGATGCAGAAGTGAATGGACATATTATACCAATTGATGCAGATGAGAAAGTTGGCGGAGAAGACAGAGGTGCAAGACCTAAACCACTAACATTAGCTTCGTTAGGTGGTTGTACAGGTATGGATGTTAGATCTATATTAGCTAAGATGCGCGTTGAATTCGAAGCTTTTAATGTAAAAGTAGTTGGAGAATTGACGGAAGAACACCCTAAAATTTTCAATAAGATACATATGACATACACTTTTAAAGGAAAAAATCTTCCTCTTGAAAAGATTGAAAAGGCAATTAATTTGTCTCAAGATAGGTACTGCGGAGTAACAGCTATGTTAAAAGACGTATCTGAGATTACTCACGAGATTATTCTAGAAGACTAATCATAGAATAGTATTGAAGCTCTATCAAAAGATATTTTTGGTAGAGCTTTTTTATTGTACATTTTTATTAATAAAATAGTACTTTAGCATCACTAGAATGCCCCCATAGTTCAAGGGATACCTGCCTGCCGCCCCTACGGGAGGAAATCCGGCAGGCAGGGAACAAGAGTTTCCTATGAACTATGATATTTTTTTAATCGCCCCCATAGTTCAAGGGATACCTGCCTGCCGGCAGGCAGGGAACAAGAGTTTCCTATGAACTATGATATTTTTTT
>JAOZSY010000129.1 GCA_029939445.1 Bacteroidales bacterium | reverse complement strand
TTAGTGTCATTTTTAACTAAAACAACCTCATTAAGAGAAACTCTATTAGTAAAAGCTTTAACTTTCTCAATACTGTCCTCAACGTAAGTAAATTTAGAATCAAAAGTATAACTAATTTCTTCAAGTCCACCTACACTAAGGTGATACGAAATCATCAAGTTACTCTCAGGCATCTCATCCCAAGTAACAACAAATTTAGAACTATCCTGCTCTAATTTACCACCTTCAGTTTTTATATTAGAAATATAAAAATCGTTAGGAATTTTCATTTCATAAACACCTTTAGATGTTAAATCTTCTTTATTAATAATTGAATTTACATCATATTCAGTATTTGGAGATACACTCTTAGGGATACTAGAACGGAAACTAACGTAAACAGGCTCTAAACCAGCTACTAAAGAGTCGTCATCTTGTATATCAGCCTCTTCTACTGGTGCTATTTCAACCTTAGGTTTCTCTTTCTCTTTTTTCTCACCAAATTTATAAGTAAGACCCACTCCTGTTATTGAATAAAAATCGCTAAAATCACTATTTTGACCCTCATAAGCATCAAGGTCATCTATAAATGTATTTCTAAATGTATTCTCAAAGTTTATACTAAATTTCTCATTAATTCTGAAATCTAAACCCCATCCCCATGGAATCATTAACGTATTAGCTCCACTAATAGTTCTATCAGGCTGTTCTACACCACCTAAATAGCTAGTAGCACTATAATGAACCATTCCTACTCCCAATAATCCATAAAAAGAAACCAAACGATCCTCCTTAAAGCCCATCAATGATGTGAAATCTACATTCAATGCAATATGCCCATCAAAGTATGATGTTTCAGAATTTGTAACTGGATGAGTAATGTCTGACCAATCTAAACTATCTCTATATGAATTTAAGCTCCCCATCAAGATACCTCCTTGTATTTTGAACGATTTGTTCAGTTTTCTTTGAACATTTATTCCATAACTAAATGCCGACTCATCTGAGTTAAACCATCTAGCAAAAGGATTATAACTTTGACTTGCGGCATCACCCCACAATAAACTATAACCTATGTTAGCATTTACAGCCCATAAATAATCTTTTGAATTACCCTCAACTTCTTGCTGTCCAAATAGATTAATATTAATAAATAAGAATACTAAAGTATATGTAATGATTCTTTTCATGTAAAGCAAATTAATTAATAGTTAACAAATTGTTAATAAAAATAAAATACAAATATATGTTAATTTTCTTAATAAGCAACTGTTTTGTAATAATTAAGCAAAAACAGTTGTACTTTTGCAAAATCAATAAATCGTGATTATTAACAAATTACTATTATACTAACTGTAATGAGAACTCATACACTCGCTTCAATACTATTTTTTTTATTTCTTACGGCCTCACATAATACTAGTGCTCAAGGCTATATAAATAATAACCCTTTAAAACCATGTAAAGATTCTACAGATTTAATATACCAAAAGTGGCATATAAGTAGTCTATTTGGCTCAAATCTTTTTTTTGGAGATGTGGCGAGCTCCTCAAATATATGGGGAGGCAATGTTGGCGGTAAATTTAGCTGGTTATATCAATTTAATATTGGA
This sequence comes from Bacteroidales bacterium, assembly GCA_029939445.1. Classification (GTDB taxonomy): domain Bacteria; phylum Bacteroidota; class Bacteroidia; order Bacteroidales; family UBA1556; genus UBA6267. The sequence continues at coordinate 6,067 of JAOZSY010000129.1, read as the reverse complement.
AGAGATATTAGTCAAAATTTTGGAACACGATTAGATTTATCTATGGGTAAAATATACTCTTCAAAAAACAACAACTGGTTTGATGCTGATATTAGAAACCTTAATATTGATTTTACAATAAATATGTCAAATATTATTTCACCATACAAATACGACAAAAAATGGAATACTACAGTCTTCATTGGTGGTGGAATTCTTGGATACAGGTCTATTCTTTATGATAATGATGATAAAGTGATTAATAGTGTAGGATATAATGCTGATGGCAGCAAGGATAATCTTCTTTATACACCACAATTACATTTAGGTATAATTCAGTCGTATCGAATATCACAAAAACTTGATATTAATATAGAATTCTCAACTTCTAAACTTGTAATTGATAATTTGGATGCAAAAATAGCAGGAAGTGCAAACGACTTATATGCTAAAATTGGAATTGGTATAACATACTTTATTGGCAAAACTAATAAATCATTTAGATATAATAGTGAGCCTTGCTTTATGCAAATTTCTATCAACAAACAAGAAGTATTAGAAAAACAAATGGACTCTATTGCTAAAACATATTTAGAACATACTGTTAGCAACCCTTGCGATACTTCTACAATAGATACTGATGGTGATTCTGTTCCAGACTGTAGAGATCTAGAGCCTAATACTCCCAAAGGAAGAATTGTTAATTATCAAGGCCGATCTATTAACAATAGTGATACTAATAATACTAAAACTATAATTAGCATATACTTTTCACCAGTATTTTTTGAATATAACAAATCAATAGTTGACCCTAGCGAACAGAAAACAATATCCGCTTTAGCTGTTTATATGAGACAAAACAATAATGTTAGAGTATTGCTAACTGGGCATACTGGCAAAATAGGATCTGAAGAATTTAATAAAACTCTAAGTGCGGATAGATGCAAGGCTATTAAGAAAATTCTTATTAATGATTATGGAATTACAAAAGAAAGAATAGAAATAAAAGCTGCCGGGAAATCAGACATATTATTTGAAAATAAATCAAATGGCAATAGGCGAGTAGATTTCACAATCTACAAATAGAGTAAACCTATAAGAAACAACAATATTAAACCATTGGCTATTAGTCAATGGTTTTTTTTATTTTAATGAAGCACTTTTATTCCTATTTTAGCATAACTTAATTTTAAAAACATATTACCATGACTATACCTCAATTATTTGAAAATAGCGTTAAAGCATATCCTAATAATACTCTTGTTCTAGAAAAAGGAATATCCAACCATTATCAGCCATTATCTTATACAAGAATTAAAGAATTTGTACATTATTTTGCAAAAGGATTAAAAGAAAATGGGATTGAGTTTGGAGATAGACTTGCTTTATTATCTGAGGGTAGAAGCGAATGGTTAATTTCAGAACTTGGCATGCTATATATAGGAGCAATTAATGTCCCTTTATCTGTTAAAATTAATGAGCCAAAAGATTTAAGTTTCAGATTAAATCATAGTGGCTGCAAACAAATAGTTGTATCGGAAAGACAACTATCTAAAATTAGGGATATAAAAGACTCTTTAAAGGATTTAGAGAAAGTTATTGTAATACATGATACTGATATTAAGTTTGAAGATAATGAAGTTTCTTATAAAGAGATAATAAATAAAGGGAAAGAATCATCTATTAATTTATCAGGCATATGGGGGTCTGTTAAGAAAGACGACATTGCTAATATTAGCTATACTTCTGGAACTACTGCAGACCCAAAAGGTATTATGTTAACCCACAGAAACTACACTGCTAACGTTGAGCAGGCGGGATCACTAATGGATATTCCCGAGAGTTATTCTTCTTTGCTAATTCTACCTTGGGACCATTCATTTGGCCATACTGTTGGATTATATACTCTAATCAAGAATGGAGCAAGTTTATCGGTTATTGAACTTGGAAAAACACCAATGGAAACATTGCGAAATATTCCTAAAAACATTAAAGAAACTAAACCAACTTTTATTCTAAGTGTGCCCGCTTTGGCAAAAAATTTCAAAAAGAATATTGAAAATAGCATTAAGGAAAAAGGACCAAAAGTAGAAAGCCTTTTTAATAACGCTTTAAATTTAGCATACAAATACAATGGTGATGGTTGGAATAAGGGCAAAGGTGTTATTTCACTAAAAAAACCTTTATTATGGCTTTATGATAAGATTTTATTTTCTAAAATCAGAGAAGGTTTTGGCGGCAAATTAGAATTCTTTATTGGAGGTGGGGCTCTTTTAGACATTGAACTTCAAAAATTCTTTTATGCAATTGGAATACCTATGTTTCAAGGATATGGCTTGTCAGAATCAGCGCCTATTATATCTTCAAATGCACCATTACGTCACAAACTAGGGTCTTCAGGTTTTATTGTGAAAAACTTGGAATTAAAAATATGTGATTCTGACGGTAAAGAATTACCCATTGGAGAAAAAGGAGAGATTGTAGTAAAGGGGGAAAATATAATGAAAGGTTATTGGAAGAATGACAGCGCTACAAAAGAAGCATTAAGAGATGGCTGGTTATTTACAGGAGACATGGGTTATATGGATTCTGATAATTTTCTATATGTATTAGGGAGGTTTAAAAGCCTTTTAATTGGAAACGATGGCGAGAAATATAGCCCTGAAGGAATTGAAGAAGCTTTAGTGGAGCAATCATCAATATTTGATCAAGTAATGTTATATAATAACCAAAGCAACTATACTACAGCATTGATATTCCCAAACAAAGCTGTATTATCAGAAGAGGTAAGAAGTGTTGGAGAAGATATCAATACAGAAAAAGGCAAAAAGGTTGCGTTACAAATAATTAATAGAGAAATTGATTATTATTTGTTAGATGGCAAATATTCACATATGTTCCCTCACCGATGGATTCCGGCTTCTGTTGGAATATTGGACGAAGGGTTTACCGAAGAAAATAAACTACTTAACTCTACAATGAAAATGGTAAGGGGAAAAGTAGAAGAGAGATACAAAGATTTAATTGAGTATTTATATACTCCTGAAGGGAAGATTATTACTAACGAAAGAAATATTTCAGCTTTATAAAATTCTATAGATATTTCTTTCTTGCACCCATTCCTTGCAGCTGTAATGACTTATTTACATTAAGGTTATCATCATCTGTTAATGGTTTTGATAGTGGGTTTATCAACTCTTTATAGTTATTTCTTGAGGAACTAATCTTTGGTGATATTTGGTATGCATTCATAAGTTTAGAATTATATGGATACATCATTTTCGTTATTTCTGTTAGTGGAGTTTTATCATTTAGCCATTGCGATTCTTTCTCTCTTGGAAGAATGACTGGGCTACGATCATGAGGAATTTTTTGCAATAATTCATTTGACGTAGTTGTAATAATCGAAAAAGATTCTAGTTCTTCTCCATTTTTTGGATCTAGCCACACATCATAAATACCGGCAAAAGCAAATGGTCTTTTCTTATCCTTTAGATATATTAAATATGGATTCTTTAATCCTTCCAAATTACTCCCTTCAATAAAGGCATCAGCAATCACCAAACATCGTTGCGAACGAATAGGTTTACGAAATGCCGGTTTAGTAATAATGCCTTTGCTCTCTCTATAATTAGGATTGTTTTCTTTATTTCTATCTCCCTCTGCCCTAGCGTTAAAAAGAAACATTCTTTTCTTAGCCCAAAAGGGAGTTAAACCAAATTGCATTAACTGTAATTCCTTGGGCTTATCAGAAGTGATTACTGGAGCATAAGTTCCTGGACTTATATTGTAATTAGCATTCCATTGAAAATTATTATTAGCATCTACATTAAATCGCCTTTCGATAACTTCAACTTTCTGAACTAAAACATATCTTCCGCACATATAATTTTACTTATTAGAACTTGAAATTAAGCCCTAAAGACGGCATAAATGGTAATTGGTCTACTCGTTGATTTGTAATTCTATCAATATAAAAAATATTTGCTCTATTATAAATATTTGTAATACTAAGTGACACTTCCAATGAGGTAAGCTCATTAAAGTAGAACTTTCTTTTTACACCAATATCCATACGATGATAGCTTGGCAACCTTTTGCTATTAATGGATCCATATACTATACCAACATCACCATTGGCTGTAGTATAATCGGAACTAATACCATCATTAAAATCAAGGATTTCATAATTTCCAGCAGTAGGTGTAAATGGGAATCCGGAGCCATAATTCCAACGGATATTAAAATCCCATAAGAGTTGTTTTCCAAAAGTATAACTAGTAAGTAAATTCAGATTATGCCTACGATCAAAGTGTGGAGTATAGGTAATAATACCATCATATCTTTCATTAAATCCTAAAGAGTAAACGCCCCAAAAATACAATTGATCCTTTTGAAACTTTACTGAAACATCAAATCCTTTTGAGTTTCCCTCTTCAATTATGAAATCTTTTTTCAATACATCAGGCTTGTCAATATAGTCAACATTATCTTCAAAAATCTTATTCTTATTAAGGTTTGTTAGCTGTGTAAACCACTTATAATAAGCTTCGAAGTTTATGGTGATATAGTTGTTAATATCAACCTCAAAGCCTATAATTGCATGTGTAGATTTTTGTAATTTATGAGTTAGCTCTTCTCCATCAAACTCATCTTGCAAATTTTCTGGCCCTGAAACATAGCCATAAAACAAGTTCACAACATCCCTATCAGATGCTGTACTAATAATATTTTGTGAATAAACTCCTGTAGCTCCTTTAATTCTAAAAAAAGGAGTAACATTATATTTTAGAGCTAAACGGGGTTCAATAGATAGATCTCCTAGTGAAGCATAGTAATGCAATCGAAGCCCTGGAGATATAATAAAACGAGCATATTTATCATTACTATTTTTATATTTTTTGGAACCATAAAGCATTCTACTACCAATATAAGCAGCAATCTCCGTTGTGGATTCATGTTGAGATATTATTCTATTAGACGCATTTACAAAAGTAAAATCAGTGCCAGTACTCTTCATATCTACTCCATAAATTATCTTATTTTTTCCTAAGAAATATGTAAAATCTAATCCCATATTAAAACCACCAACCTGACTTGTTCTAGGTCTTTCTGAGCCATCTTCAAGTTCAATCTTATAATCAGAATACGAAACATGACCTGCTAACAACATAGGTGATTGGCTTGGCACAACAGAGAACTTCATTCCGCCACCATACGAATGCCATTCATAATTATTAATAGTTTGATAACTCACTTGATCATTAAAATCAAATCCAAAAATATCTAACCTATTACCATTAGTTCCATTAAAAGAAACTTTACCATAAAAATCGGCAAAAGTAAATGGTAAACCATTTCCATCATTAACATATTTATATAATGTTTGAGAGGTTCTATCAATATATGATTTTTTGGCAGAAAGCACATAAGTTATACTTGCCGAATTTGCATCTTTCGCTTTTAATAATGGCCCTTCAAGTAGAATCTTTGCACCAAAAGTATTTACATCCACTTTACCAGCGAACCTATTGGGATTTCCATATCTTGTAGTTACATCCATAACAGAGGAGATGCGTCCGCCAAATTGCGCCCCAAAACCACCAGTATAAACATCGGTATTACTTACTAAATCAGCATCGAAAACAGAAAACAGACCAATAGAATGAAACGGGTTATACACTGTCATACCATCAAGGAGTACAAGATTTTGAACAGGTGTACCACCCCTAATATATAGTTGCCCACCTTGATCTCCAGTGAATACAACACCAGGAATAACTTGAAGATATTGAGCTAAATCTGCCTGCCCACCAATAGTAGGAAGCCTATTCAGTGCTTTTGCCGATACTTTAATAACAGATGTAGTTGGATCAAGCAAAGCCGTTTGTCGCTGAGCTGAAATAGTAGCACCTTTTATCTGATACATTGCTCTTTCCAAGACAAGTTTATTATTAACTATCTGTTCTGGTTTGGTTATACTTATTTTTGTACTTAAAGTATCAAATCCAATATAACTTACTGTCAATATATAATCCCCTTGTGGCACCTTAGATATTGTAAAATACCCATTAACATCAGTAACTGC
>JAOZSY010000128.1 GCA_029939445.1 Bacteroidales bacterium | reverse complement strand
GGAAATCTGGCTGCAAAGGAATGACTGTATATCGTGATGGAAGTCGCTCGGGAGTTCTTGTTAGCAACGAAGAGAAAAAAGAACAAACGAATGATGAGTTTAAAGAAACATTAGCGCCATCGCGTCCTAATACTTTGGATGCAAATATTATCCGTTTTCAGAATAATAAAGAGAAATGGGTAGCGGTTGTTGGTGTGTTAAAAGGAAGACCTTACGAAATATTTAGTGGTAAAGCGGAGGATTTCTTCGTGGCAAACTATGTGGAAGAGGCCTTTATTGTAAAAAGCAAAACAGAGAAAGGTAAAACTCGCTACGATTTAGAGTATGAAGATAAAGATGGATATATGCAAGTATATAGAGGCTTATCGCGTACTTTTGATAAGGAGTATTGGAATTATGCAAAATTAATCTCAGGAATTCTTCGCCATGGAATGCCACTTCCTTTTGTAGTAGATGTTGTAAGCTCATTGAGCTTCGAAACAGAAACTATTAATACATGGAAAACGGGTATTGTTAGAGCACTTAAGAAATTTATTCCTGATGGAGCAAAAGCTGCAAAGTCGCAGAAATGCCCTGAATGTGGCTCCGAAGGTTTGGTCTATAAAGAAGGTTGCTTATCTTGTAATGACTGTGGTTATTCAAAATGTGGGTAATATTTAAAGGAGAAGAGTGAAGTGAGAAGAGTGAAGTACTTCAGCTTTCATTATTCAACCATATATACATATAAAAATAACAGAAAGGCTTGCATATAATGTGAGTCTTTTTTTTATTGTTATTTTTATAATTCCAAAGCAATAATTCCATATTTTTGTTTTAAATTATCAATTATTATATGAGTTTAGAAAATAATATAGAAAAATATAGGGAGCTACGTAATAAATACAATAGTTTTACCTACAAAACATACGAGTATAAGATAAAAGAAGATGGTTTATATCTAGAGTTCGAATTTTTAATTGACGACTTTGTTGAGTTTAATCCCAGTTTAGTAATTCCAAATAATATTTTCGTTGATTTTAATAGAGTTTCTACTTCATTTTTAAGTCAAATGGCTTTTAATATAGGAATGGTGGAACTTATTAGTTATTGGAAAGCTATATGCCCTAAAGAGGTACATATACTGCCATATAATTTGGATGAATATCAGCTCAAATTCTGGAAGAAAGTTTATTTTAATGGCTTGGGAGAATTCTATTATTTAAATGGAATAAATACTTCTCAGGAAGAGTTTATGACTCTAATTCCTAATACAGAAGCAAGAACGCTAAAGCCAGAGAAAATAGAAGTTGATAATGCTAGTATTATTCCTGTGGGTGGTGGCAAGGATAGTGTTGTGAGCTTGGAGCTATTAAAAGAGCATGGCGAAAACCTAGCTTTAATTATGAATCCAAGGGGTGCAAGTACTGCAACTGCTGATATTGGCGGTTTGGATAAAAAGACAATAGTTGTTAAAAGATTTCTAGATACTAAATTATTGGATCTAAATACTAAGGGCTTTTTGAATGGGCATACACCATTTTCTGCATTATTGGCATTTGTAAGTGTATTAGCAGCAGGTATTGCTGGTAAAAAATATATTGCTTTATCAAACGAATCTAGTGCTAATGAACCAACAATTGCTGGTACAAATGTAAATCATCAATATTCTAAATCAATTGAATTTGAGTCCGATTTTAGAGATTATATTGAGAAATCCATAACTAGTGATATTAAATACTTTTCGCTATTGCGCCCAATGAGTGAACTTCAGATTGCGTCTATTTTTACCAAAAGCAGGAAATACTTTGCCGATTTTAGAAGTTGTAATGTTGGTAGTAAAAATAATGTTTGGTGCGGTGAATGTTCCAAATGCTTGTTTACCTTTATTATTATTTCGCCATTTCTTAAGCCAGAGGTAGTTGAAGGTATTTTCGGGGAGAATCTCTTGAATAAGGAATTGCTTCGTCAATATTTTGATGAACTTACAGGTGTTGCTTCTGAAAAACCTTTTGAATGTGTTGGTACTATTGATGAAGTTAATGCTGCACTTTGTATGACAATAGAAATGTATAAGGATATGGAATTGCCATTACTACTTAATGACTTTGTGAGTAAGTATAAAGTTAAGAAATGTAGTAGTATTGATAAGGATAATTTATTGAAAACCATTGAGACTGAACATTTTGTTGAAGAAGAATTCCTAAAATTAATAAAAGAGCAACTTCAAATTGATGAATAATTCATTAACTATATTAAGTGATTTTATTAAAAATAAATCTATTGTATTATTAGGTTTTGGAAAAGAAGGGCAATCTACCTATCGTTTTATTAGAAGTTATTTTCCGCAGATGCATATTTGCATTGCTGATGGTAATGAGGCCATAGGAGAGCATGGATTGCTTAAATGTGATGATAATATTAGTTTTGAATTGGGAGAGGATTTCTTAAATAATATTGCAGAATTTGATATTGTTTTCAAATCCCCTGGAATTAGTTTCAAAAATTACATAATTCCACTTAATCAGATAATTAGCTCTCAAACAGAACTATTTTTCAGACTATATTCTAGTCAAATAATTGGTGTAACAGGCACTAAAGGAAAGAGTACAACTGTGAGCTTATTGCACCATATTCTTTCAAAACTTGGAAAAGACACTTTATTAATAGGAAATATTGGAATTCCTGCTTTAGATGTTACACATTTAATAAAAGAAAAAACAATATTGGTATATGAGTTATCGTCTCATCAACTTGAGTTTGTAAGTGCTTCTCCGCATATTTCTATTTTGCTTAATCTTTATCAAGAGCATTTAGACCATTACTCATCGTATCACGATTATAGATTTGCAAAATGGAATATATCTAAATTTCAGAATGTAAATGATACTTTCATTTATTGCTCCGACGACGAACAGATTGCTGAAGATATGAAATTGCAGAAGATTAATGCCAAATCTTTATGTTATGGTTTTAATTATAAATCTTCCATTTCTTATTATGAGAATAAGCTGATAGTTAATGGAGAAAAGCCTAAAGAGTTTGATATTAAGGAATTTAAACTACTTGGTGAACATAATATTTATAATCTAATGGCAGTGCTTTTGGCATGTAGCTCATTAGGATTGGATATTGAAGAATGTTTGCATGCATCATATAGTTTTAATGGTTTGCCACATAGAATTGAATTTGTAGCTACTAAAAAAGGAATTAAGTTCTATAATGATTCAATTGCAACAATTCCCCAAGCAACCATAAAAGCTATTGAGAGCATTGATGATGTTGATACATTAATTCTTGGTGGTTTTGATAGAGCTATAGATTACTCGGTACTTGTTGAATACCTAACTTCTTTTCGCCCATTGAACCTTTTATTAGTTGGTAAGGTAGGAGATAGGTTGTTCGATGCTTTAGATAAAGCCAATTATAAAGGTAAATTAATAAAGCTAAATAGCTTTAACGATATTATAAGTAAAGCAATAGAATATACTAAACAAGGAAAATCCTGCCTTTTGTCGCCAGCAGCGTCTAGTTACGATTCTTTCAGAAACTTTGAAGAAAGAGGAGATAAATATAAAGCTCTTATTAACACCATTTAATCTCGGTAATTAGACAAATTACTATGTTTACATGTATTAATTATAAGATATATAATTCATATTTTATTATTAATTATTAAGAATCTAGTTGTCGATTATATATTAATAAATAGTAAGTTTGCGAACATTAAAAATATAAACCAAAAACACATAAATAATGATAATTAAGAATTATTCAAAAGTATTATTGGCATTCATTGTAGTAGCATTTTTTATGACTTCATGTGATAATAATAAAGGTCAATTTCCAGGTTATACTAAATCAGATGATGGACTTTATTTTAAGTTCCATGTAGAGGGTAGCGATACAACAACTGCACAAATTGGTGATCTAATATCTACTTATATGGATTATCGTACTGCCGACACAATTTTTAATTCTACACCAGCAGGTGCACCATTCGATCTTCCATTAATGGAATCGACTTATAAAGGTGATGTATTTGCAGCATTAGCAATGATGCACTCAGGTGATAGTGCTACATTTATGATAAATGCAGATTCATTTTTTATGTTGACTGTTGGTGCTCCACGCCCAGAGTTTCTTGATAGTAATTCATACTTCTTTCTTGATATAAAGGTTTTAGATATTAAAACACAAGCAGACCTTGATAAAGAGAGAATGGAAATGACTAAAGAGATGACTGCTGCTGAGATAGGACTTATTGAAGGTTATATTGCTAGTAATAAACTAACTATACAACAAGATCCTAGTGGAATTTATTTCTCAAAACAAAAAAGTGGTAAGGGTAAAATGGCTGCTGCAGGTACTTTTGCAAAAATTAGTGTTAAAGCAAGAGCTATAGGTGCTAATACTGATTTTATTGATACTAAAGGCGAGGCTTTTGACTATGAAGTTGGAACTGGCCAATTGGGAATCGGATTTGAGACAGGTCTTGTAAAAATGAAAGAAGGCGATAAAGCAACAATGATTATTCCTTTTGGTTTAGCTTGGGGTGCTACAGGTATGGCTCAAGCGGGTGTTGCTCCTTATGCAACATTAGTTTTTGATGTAGAGCTTGTTAAAGTTAGTTCTAGAGAAGAACTTGAGGCTAATAAAATGAAAGAAGCTAAGACCTCTCAAGCAAAAAGTGCTGTTGAATTAAATAAGTATCTGAAGAGCAATAATGTTACTGCTACACCTACTGCTTCTGGTTTATACTATATAGAAGCTGTTGCTGGAAACGGTAAACAAGCTATTGCTGGCAAAAAAGTAAAAGTACATTATACAGGAACATTACTAGATGGTACTAAGTTTGACTCTTCTGTAGATAGAGGTGAGCCATTTGAGTTTACTCTTGGTCAACGCGAAGTTATTGCTGGTTGGGACGAAGGTATTGCTCTTATGAAAGAAGGTGGTAAAGCAAAATTAATTATACCTTCTGATTTAGGATATGGCCCTCGTGGTTCAGGTCCAATTCCACCTAATTCTATTCTAATATTTGAAGTAGAATTAATAGAAGTTATTGACTAATTAGTGTTGATAATATTGAGGTCCTGAAATAGCTTTTATGGTTATTTCAGGATTTTTTTTGCTATTTTTGCAGCCATTAATTTGTGTTTTATATAAGCCAAATTAGTAACAATAAATCTAATAATAAATAATAAAGTATAAAATGAATAAAGTATTAAGTCTCGTCTTGCTAATTGTATTAGCATCTTGTTCTATCCTTAAGAATGATGGTATAAAAGAAAATAATGAATATACCACTGATAGTGGTTTAAAATACACAATCTATAAGCATAATTCAAATTCTCTAAAAGTAGATTCTGGTGATATGGTGAGTGTTCATTATATTGGTAGTTTGGAAGATAGTACAATATTCGATTCTTCTTACGACCGCAATCAGCCAATAACATTTAAGGTAGGCACAGGACGTGTAATTAAAGGTTGGGATGAAGGTCTTACATATTTATATAAAGGTGATTCTGCTGTATTAGTAATTCCTTCGGATATTGCATATGGCGCAAGAAGTATGGGTAAAATACCAGCAAATGCAAATCTTAGATTTATTGTGAAGATAGTAGATGTGCAAAAGCCTATAAAACCTTGGAATGTTGAAGGTAAGAAGCGAATCTACCTAGAGGATAGCCTTTCGTATGTTATTGTTGAAAAAGGCGAAGGTAATGGAGTAGAGAATGGTGATAAGATTTCTATGCAATATTCTGGATACTTTACCGATTTTAAGAAATTTGATTCTTCATACGATCGTGATAATTCTTTTGATGTTATTATTGGTCGTCATAGAGTAATAAAAGGTTGGGACAAAGGTATATTGGGAATGAAGCTTGGAGAAAAACGTAGGTTATATATCCCGTATCAACTTGCTTATGGCGAGAAAGGTCATAGTCCAATTCCTGCAAAAGCTGATCTTATTTTTGATGTTGAATTGGTTAAGCTCCAAAAAGTTGATTATCCTATATTTGATGTATTAGGAAAAGATACTGTAGTAATGGATAATGGCGTTAAGTATATTATTGCTAAAAAAACTGATGGCAAACAAGTTATGCCTCATGATGTTGTAAGTATTGAATATATTGGTAAGCTAACAAATAATGAAGTATTTGATGCTAGTTTTGATAGAGGAGATAGTCTTACTTTTGAGGTGTCGGCTAATAAAGTAATTAAAGGCCTTGACTCAGGAATGTTAGAAATGAAAATAGGAGAGGAATACCGTTTTATAATTCCTTATGAGCTTGCATACGGAGAAGAGGGTAGAGAGCCTGTTATTCCGGCTAAATCAACCTTAATATTTGATGTTCGTTTATGTAGCAAAGAAGATGCAAACATAAGTGAATAGATAAATATTTATAAAAAAAATAGGGGAAACGATAAATCATTTCCCCTATTTTTTTGTCTTTAAATTTAAATTATAATATTCTTATCCCATTATCCTCAATGGCAATAAGTTTCTGCTTATATAATCCTCCAATAGCCTTTTTAAATGCTTTTTTGCTAATTCCAAACTGTTTTTTTATTTCATCAGGCTCACTTTTGTCATGAAGTCCAATAAATTCGTCCTCTCTTAAGGCAGCAAGTATTAATTCAGATACATCGTCAATATGTTCTAAACCAGATTTACGAAGACTAATATCTATTTTATCATCGTCGCGCATCTTTTGAATAAAAGCTCGGCGCTTATCACCAATTCTTATTTTTTCAAACACCTGATTAGTATATATTAATCCCCAATGCTCCTTATTAATAATTACCTTATATCCAAGGTCTGTTTTATTGGTTACAATAATATCTACCTCTTCGCCAAGCTCATAATTTGCTGGCCCCAAAGCCATAAATTGCTCCAATCTTGATGATGCAGCAATTCTGTCGGAAGCAGAATCAACATATGCAAATACAACATACATTCTATCAATATCCATTTTTGTTTGCTGCTCAATAAATGGAACAAAAAGATCTTTCATCAGTCCCCAGTCCATAAAAGCACCGTATTCATTTACTGCAATTACCTTTAATGAAGCAAATTGCCCTACTTCTATATAAGGTTTCTCATCAGTGGCAATAATTCTGTCCTCTGAATCGGTATGTACAAATACTTCAATAAAGTCGCCTTCTGCTTTCCCAGCAGCGATATATCGTTTTGGCACAAGGATTTCTCCAAGATTTTTGCCATCTACATAGCATCCGAAATCTACAAATCTGTTAATTTCTAAACTATGAGTCTTTCCTAAAATTATATCTTCTTCCATAATTATTTTAATTTTTCACATTTTTTACTTCTTCCAATGTTGCTACATCTTTACCTGCAATTGGAATTCCTACTTTAAACATTAATACCGAATTTCTTGATTTTGCATAATCCTTTAATGGACTTATAAAACCATAATAGTATCTTAAACCAAGTCGGACTGATGTTTTAGGTCTTTTAGGAAAAAGTAGAAACTCAAAAGTTCCTGAAAAACCAATATCAAATGTATTAATATACTCTTTTGCACTTGATTTTACTGCTATATTTTCGCCACCTATTGTCTTTGCTGTATAAACAAGGTCTGAGGCATAGGCAAATATCATCTCTGGACCAGCAGCAATATTAAAATATTTAGTCTTATATTTAATATATAATGGTACCGAAAAGTTCGTTATTTCTATATGTAAATCT
>JAOZSY010000127.1 GCA_029939445.1 Bacteroidales bacterium | reverse complement strand
ACCTTGTACCACAACAAGCTTATCATTAGGTACATTTATTATGCAATCTTTAGAGTTATATGTCATTACATTTTCTCCAATAATTGCATTATTATTATCATCTTTGTCGTTTATAGCAAATAAAGAGCCCCATGTACCTAAGTCAGACCAGCCTAAATCAGCAGCATAAACATATACATTTTGAGCTTTCTCCATCACTCCATAGTCAATGGATATATTTTGACAAAGACTATAAGTTTTCTCTATAAAATCTTTCTCGTTTTCAGTATCGTAGGCGTCAGTTCCGTCAATAAATAAATCATTTACCTCTGGCAAATAAGTATTAAAAGCTTTATTAATACTTTTTAAACTCCATATAAAAATTCCTGCATTCCATAAGAAATCTCCACTTTCGACAAAAGTTTTTGCTAATTCTAAATCAGGTTTCTCAGTAAAAGTTTTTACCTTATTAATGTCGCTAATTTCATGAGCTTTTTCTTCGCCATTATACTGTATGTAACCATAGCCAGTATCTGGTCTGTTTGGCTTTATTCCAATGGTCATTAACCAATCATTTTTGCCCACAGTATCAAGAGCCTCACTTATTACTTTCGTAAATACGTCTTGTTTAAGGATAATATGATCCGAAGGTGCTACAACTATTCTAGCATCAGGGTTTTTCTTAAATATTTTCTGATTTGCATAAGCAATACAAGGTGCTGTATTTCTTCTAAATGGTTCGCCTAATATTTGGCTATCATCTAAAGCTGGAAGTTGTTCTTTTACTTGATTACGATATACTTCGCTAGTAACAACGTAGATATTTTCGGGAGGGCATATTTCTAAGAAACGATTGTAAGTTTGTTGTATAAGAGTTTCTCCTGTGCCAAGTATGTCAATAAATTGTTTTGGATGTGTGGAAGTACTCATTGGCCAAAATCTAGCACCAATACCTCCAGCCATTATTACGCAATAATTATTATTCATTAAATATATTTTTAATTATTCCTTGACGTATGACTAATGTATAAAGTTACAGAAATAAAAAAAGCATCAATAGATAATAAACTATTGATGCTTTTGAATTATTATAACTTACGTTTTACTTCTTTCTCTTCGTAACCTTCAATTATATCACCTACTTTAATGTCATTGAAGTTATCTATATTAAGACCACATTCGTAACCTTTATTAACTTCCTTAGCATCATCTTTAAATCTTTTCAGTGATCCAAGTGCTCCAGTGTATGTTACTATACCATCGCGGATAATTCTAACATTAGTATTTCTAGATATTTTACCATCAAGAACGTAACAACCTGCTACTGTTCCAACTTTAGTAATCTTAAATACATCACGAACCTCTACGCTACAAACAATCTCCTCAATAGTATCTGGCGATAACATGCCTTCCATTGCATCTTTGATTTCTTCAATAGCTTTGTAAATAATAGAATACGTACGAATATCTATTTCTTCTCTATCAGCAAGCTGACGAGCTAATAGTGATGGGCGAACTTGGAAAGCAATAATAATAGCATCTGAAGCGCTTGCTAATACCACATCGGCTTCATTTACTTGTCCTACTGATTTCTGAATTATATTTACTTGAATTTCTTCGGTAGATAGTTTTGTTAAAGAATCAGATAGTGCTTCAACCGAACCATCAACATCACCTTTAATAATAATGTTAAGTTCTTTAAAGTCTCCAATTGCCAATCTACGACCAATTTCATCAAGAGTAATATGTTTATTTGTACGAACACCCTGCTCACGTTGCAGCTGCTCACGTTTTAGAGCTATGTTTCTAGCTTCCTTTTCGTCATTCATTACACGTAACGAATCGCCAGCTTGTGGTGCACTATTAAGTCCCAATAATAGGGTAGGAGTTGCAGGTCCTGCTTCAGTAATATTTACTCCACGTTCGTTAAACATGGCCTTTACTTTACCATGAGTGGTCCCAGCAAGTACAACATCACCAATTTTTAAAGTTCCTTTCTGAACCAATACTTTAGTAACATATCCCTTACCTTTATCAAGTGAAGCCTCAAGTACAGTTGCTGATGCTCTTCTATTTGGATTTGCTTTTAATTCTAACATTTCTGATTCAAGAATTACTTTCTCCATTAAAAGGTCTACATTAGTACCATTCTTTGCCGAAATCTCTTGAGATTGAAACTTACCACCCCAATCCTCAACAAGGATATTCATTTGAGAGAGCTCTTCCTTAATTCTGTCAGGATTAGCACCATCTTTATCAATTTTATTTATAGCAAATACAATAGGTACATCAGCTGCTTGTGCGTGAGAGATTGCCTCTTTTGTTTGTGGCATTATACTATCGTCCGCTGCAATTACAATAATTGCAATATCAGTAATCTTTGATCCACGAGCACGCATTGCTGTAAATGCTTCGTGACCTGGAGTATCAAGGAAAGTAATATGCTCACCTGTTTTTAGTTCCACCTCATAAGCACCAATATGCTGAGTTATTCCTCCAGCTTCACCAGCAATTACATTAGTTTCTCTTATAAAGTCAAGTAATGATGTTTTACCGTGGTCAACGTGTCCCATTACTGTTACAATAGGATTACGTGGCTTAAGATCCTCTTCTTTATCTTCTTCCTCTTCAGCAAGAACCTCTTCAACTTCTTTAGCACCAATAAAGTCTACTTCAAAACCAAACTCATCAACTACTACGCTGATAGTTTCTGCATCAAGTCGTTGGTTTATAGAAACAAACATACCTAACGACATACATACTTTAATGATTTCGTTAACAGAAACATCCATCATTGTAGCTAATTCACTTGCAGTTACAAACTCTGTAACCTTAATGATTGCTTTTTCTGCTGCTGCTTGTTCAACCTCCTTTTGATGAGTTTCAGAAATTGCATCTCTTTTCTGACGACGGTACTTAGCACCTTTACCTTTTGTATTATTACTTAGGCGAGCTAAAGTTGTTTTAATTTGCTTAGAAATTTCCTCAGCAGTAGGTTCAGCTTTTACCTCCTTCTTCTTTTTCTTATTACGCTTTTTCTTGTCGTCTCGGACTCTGCTATTGCCTTGAGTTGCTGTAGCTGCATTAGCAGGCTTATCAGTTTTAATTCTCTTTCTTCGCTTACGATTAGCATTTTTCTTCTTAGGATCGTCAGATGAAGAACCTACAGGCTTCTTCTTTTTGCTTGGTTTTTTATCAACAGGCAACACTATCTTTCCTAATACTTTAGGACCTTCAAGTTTAGTTATCTTTGTTTGAATAAAGTTATCATCTACAGGCTTTTCTGTAGTTACAACTTTAGCAGTAACTTTAACTTCTTCAGTTTTCCTAACTTCAGCAGCTTTAGGCTTAGAATCAGGTGTGTTTGAAGAAGAAGTATTAGTTTTGGCAGCTTTTTCTTCAGCACGTTGTTTCTTAGTCTTTTTACTTGGCCTAGTTTTCTGATTCATGCTTTCTAAGTCAACAGTTCCTAATACTTTAGGCCCTTTGTCCTTTTTATTAGAAGGCTCACTTTGCTCCTTTGGAGTTTCGGCAGGCGTTTCCTTTTTAGGCTCTTCTTTTTTAACTTTATCAGCTTTCTTCGCAACTTTCTTAGGAGTTTCTTTTTGACTTTCTTTTTTGTCAGCTTTCTTCTCCTTTTTAGCCTCAGCCTCAGCTAAAGCCTTATTTGCAAGCTCTTGTTGTAACTGTAGTTTTTCTGTAGCAACATCCTTTTGTGCTTGCTCTTCAGCTGCTTTTTGAGCTTTCTCTTCCTCTTTAGCTGCTAATTGAGCCGCTTTTTCAGCTTCAATCTTTGCGATTAATTCAGCTTCTTCTTTCTCTTTAGCTTCATCTCTACGCTTTGTTCGAGTGCCATGATACTCTTCGGCTAATTTTTCCTTTAGTTCCTTTACCGATTTGTCGGTAGAGAATTTCTGTTCTAAAAGTTCATACGCCTCAGGAGATATCTTTGCATTAGGACTACTATCTCCTAATGCGAAGCCTTTCTTCTCTAAAAACTCAACAACTGTTGATGTCCCCAGATTGAACTCTGCCGCTACTTTCCTTAATCTTTGTACTTTGCCTTTTGCTGCCATATTATAAGTCAAATTTATCTGTTCGATAACCAATTTTGTCCACCTCACGGCTTATTTTAAATCGGGTTTTTTTATATTTATTAATATTACTACATAATTAGAATTTCTTTTAAAAGAATGATTATTCAAATTCTGCACGTAATATTGCGAATACTTCATTTACTGTTTCTTCTTCTAAATCAGTACGCGAAACAAGTTCTTCCATACTCAAATCTAAAATACTTCTTGCTGTATCACAACCAATTGATTTAAATTGTTCAATAACCCACTGATCAATTTCATCAGAGAATTCTGAAATATTTACATCATCAATATCCTCATCAGTATCACGATATACATCTATTTCGTAACCTGTAAGTTTGCCCGCTAATTTAATATTATTTCCGCCTTTACCAATTGCTAAAGATACTTGATCTGGACGTAAAAATACGTCTGCTCTCTTATCTTCTTCATTAATAGTAATGTTAGAAATTTTTGCAGGGCTTAATGAGCGCTGAATAAACAGGTTAAGGTTGTTTGTATAGTTAATCACATCAATGTTTTCGTTACGCAATTCGCGAACAATACCATGAATACGAGAACCTTTCATTCCAACACAAGCACCTACTGGGTCAATACGATCGTCGTATGACTCTACAGCTACTTTTGCTCTTTCGCCCGGCTCTCTAACAATATTCTTAATAGTAATAAGTCCGTCAAATACCTCTGGAACCTCTGCTTCAAATAGTCGTTCTAAGAAAATTGGAGCAGTTCGTGAAAGAATAATTACTGGATTATTATTTCTTAATTCAACATTAAGAACAACAGCCTTTACTGTATCTCCTTTGCGGAAATAATCAGCAGGAATTTGCTCTGTTTTAGGAAGAATAAGTTCAATGTCTTCATCATCAAGAATAAGAATTTCCTTTTTCCAAATTTGATAAACTTCGCCAGTAACTACCTCACCAATACGATCTTTATATTTCTTGAAATCATTATCTCTTTCAAATTCTTGAATCTTAGCGGCTAAATTCTGACGGATAGTTAGTACCTCACGACGACCAAAGTCTGTAAGTTTTATTTCCTCAGAAACTTCCTCTCCAATCTCAAAATCTGGCTCAATTTTAATAGCTTCAGAATATGCAATTTCACTGATAGGATCTTCTACCTCTCCGTCTTTTACAACTTCTCTATATTGCCATATCTCTAAGTCACCTTTGTCAACATTTACAATTATGTCGAAATTCTCATCGGTGTCGTATTTCTTTAATAATGTATTTCGGAATACCTCTTCCAAAATACGCATCATTGTAGGACGATCAATATTTTTGAACTCCTTAAATTCTGCGAATGATTCTACTAGATTTAAACTATTCATTAGTGCGTTATTTAAAGCTGATTAATGATTTTACTTCTTTGATATCGTCGAAACTTACTCTTAGCAATGGCTCTACTTTAGCCTTTATTTGTTTTTTTGTAAGTATCAATTCTATCTCTATTTCGTTGGGCGTATACTTAAGTAATTTCGCCTCTATTTTCTTATTGCTTTCTGTTAATACTACTATGATATTCTTATTAATATACTTCATAAACTGACGCTCCATCTCCAAGGCATCAGAAAGACTAAAAGATGTTACCTCTAGACTGAAATCTTCAATTTCTCTATCTAGATTATGCTCTACATTACGGCTTACCGAAATGCATTGCTCAATACTTACACCAGTATCGCCATCAAGTATTACTTTGATATGATTTGCCGAACTTATATCAATAGAAACAATGAAGATGCTGTCTTTTGCAAGCTCATCTATTCGCTCCTGTGCTAGTTCCGCTATTAATTTCTTCTTTATCATCTAGTATATATTAAAATATCATTTGCTATCTAATTAATAATTAGAGAGTTTTGAGTATAATATTTAGTTCTCTTAAGGTACAAAAAAGAGGGGACATCGTCCCCTCTTCTCAAATCTCCTTCTGTTTAAAATCAATATTGCTATCGATTTCCGGATAAGGTTTTCAGACTCACCCTTGTTGACCTACAAGGATTTGAACCTTGACTGACAGAACCAAAAACTGTAGTGCTACCATTACACCATAGGTCATTACCTCCGTTTAACGGAACGCAAAAATACATCTTTTTTTGTAAATACAATATGCTTTTATTAAAAAAAACTATTTTTTTGCCAATGACTAGTTTATATAATAGATAATCAGAATGATAGACAGTATTTATTTTGCTATTTATTCTTAAAAAAGAGACTTTATAATTCGTTTTTATTTACATTTTGATTAAAAAATTACCTATTTGTTGTTTAGGTATTTGGTAGAGCTCCTTCTTTTGTCTTTAATTTAAGAGCTTGTCGTTATTATTTAACCACACAGTTTATTCATTATTTTAGACAATAATAATAAGTTTCAGAATTAATAAAATACACGGTCTTAAACTGATAGATATCACTTCTTTTTATGTACTTGCTAATCTTTAAATATGAATAGTGAGAGTTAATAATTATCCTCTTAATTTATTTATAATCCTCTTTATATTAAAGTAGTACTGTATAGTTCTGTATATTAGATGATAATGGTAAAGTGCATAAAATTATTGCTATAAATGGTTATAGTATGGATATTTTATTCTTCATTGTTTTGCCGATATAACCCTATGTTCTAAGGTAATATGAGCCCCTTTTTTTCCTATATTTGGGTTTCAATAATCGTATGCAAAATTATCACATAATCATTTGTTAATCAATCATATGAGTTCGTTAAAATATTTATTTCGAAATAAACCCACACAAATCATGTCGTATATGATACTGAAAACAGAAATTAATAATGGTGTTGCTATTGTCACAATAAGCAGACCTGAGGCAATGAATGCTCTTAATACAGCTTTCTTTGATGAAATGAATTCTCTCCTAAATGAATTTGAATCCAATAATGAAATAAGAGTAATGGTGCTTACTGGTGCTGGTAAAGCATTTGTTGCTGGTGCTGATATTGCTGAAATGGTTGGTAAAACTTCTGACGAAGGTCAAGCTTTCAGTAAATATGGTCAAGATACTTTCGCTAGAATAGAGTCTATGCCTTTTCCAATAATTGCTGCCATTAATGGTTTTGCTCTTGGTGGAGGTTGTGAATTGGCAATGAGCTGTGATTTTAGAATTGCAAGTACTAAAGCTAAATTTGGTCAACCAGAGGTTAATTTAGGTCTTATTCCTGGTTATGCTGGCACACAACGTATGGCTCGCCTAATTGGTAAAGCTGATGCAATGTACCTTCTTCTTACAGCAGATATGATTTCGGCAGACGAGGCTCTTCGTCTTCAGTTAGTTCAAAAAGTTTTTGAACCAGATACTCTTATGGATGAAGTTATGAAAATAGCTAATAGCATAGCTTCCAAAGGGCCACAGGCTATTCGTAAAGTAAAAGAAGTAACTCGTCAAGGATTGAATAATACCTTTATTGAAGGTTCTGATCTTGAGGCTAAGCATTTCGGAACTTTATTTGGCGAAGGTAGCGAAGGTAAAGAGGGTATGACTGCTTTTCTTGAAAAACGTAAACCGAATTGGTAAATCTTAAATGTCAGACTTCGATACAATTTGCTGCGCAAATCACTCAGTCTGACAAAGCAAAGTTGTTTGACTGTGCAAATCACTC
>JAOZSY010000126.1 GCA_029939445.1 Bacteroidales bacterium | reverse complement strand
AAAGTACTATGATCTTTTTCCATAATAAAAGTATTTTGTTTTAAATAACACAGCAAAGATATGAAAATATAAGACAAAAAAGAATTGGAATTCGGGTGATCTAAGATTATTATAATTATACTTTTATAGACTACTAAATTTTTCTAATTCAAGAATAAATTATGAAGATTAGCAATGGTTTCCAATATCATATCACTAGATGAATTCTTAATTTCATAATCAGAAATTTCTATAACTTTTTCTTGAGGCCATTGATTTCTCATTCTACTAATAACTTGTTCTCTTGTGGCTTTATCACGCTTTAATACTCTTTCTATCCGTTCTTCATCTGTGGCAGATACACAAATAGTTTTATTTACAAAAGCCTGAAAACCTGCTTCAAATAGTATTGCAGCCTCTAATATTACATACTTATAGCCTTCGTTCTCTTTATCTTTTGCCCACTTATCAAATTTATTCAATAATTCAGGATGAATAATTCCATTTAGTTTTTGCAGCTCTACTACATCATTAAATACAATATTAGCAAGAGCGGCTTTATTTACATCTTTATTATCATAAAAAACCTCTTCGCCCCACTCCTCCTTCAACATTTGTTTTACATTATTTGAAATAAGAATCTTCTTTGCTTCATCATCTCCGTAAAAAATTGGAACATTAAGCTTAGCAAAAATCTTTGCAACAGTTGTTTTCCCACTACCTATTCCTCCTGTAAGCCCTATTCTTAGCATCTTTATTTTTTATCTATAATTATATATTCCACACTCTCGTTGCTTAATCTAATATTATCAGCATTCATTGGGATACTAGATATATCTATTAATAGCTTCTTTTTATGCAGAACATCTAAGCTATCAATTCTAACAGTCAGATTAAAAACGGTATCACTAAGTTTTTTATAATCAGGTAGAGGCATTGAACAAAGAATATCTACTTTTTGAGGAAATAATTTTGCCCTAAGATTTGGTATATTAGTTAATAGTTTCACCTTTCTCTTAAAAGTAAATTCTGAATATTTTGCAACCTCTTGCACAACATTAACCTCCTTGATATTATAATTTATATCTTTTTCTGCCTTTAGTGAAACTAATCCACTATAATCGCCATTAACATTGTCTTTTTCAAGCATACTTGTGTATACATACTTCAACCTTCTAATATCTATTGATGGACCAGTAGCTTTTACATAAGCTGGTGTAATTTGTGGTTCACCATAATTAATATACCCATCAGAATAACTCATTTTTGAATTAAAACGAATAGGCACTTCTCTTGTAATAAGACTATCAAATACAAAATAAACTGAATCTGGCACAAAATCTTTACCAACATCATCTACTTGTAATTGATTTACAATATTATATCTGAAAGATTTTGTGGCAATAGAAGCAACATATCTACCATACTTAGATTTACGGAATTCAATATTATTCAAATCAATATTTACATATATATTTTTTGCAAGAGCAACAGAAGCTAATTCAAACCCTTGTGATTTTACATCTACAGAGATTTCTTCAGCCGGTTTATTTACAAGCACCAAGCCCGGTGGAAAGTTTGAGTATTGAACAGGAAATTCCACCCTTTCTGTATAATTATCACTCATAGTCATTATAAACCAAATAAAAGAAGCGATAATAATGCTTATCGTATATACTTTTATGTCTATAGTAGAAACAGCCTTTTTTAATAGACCTATAATTATTGAAAGTTTATCCATCATAGAGCAAAAGTAATACTAAATCCATTGTGATTAAAAAATAATGTACATTTGCACCCAACTGTTACTGAACAAACAGATAGTACATACATATTAAGTATCATAAAAACACATTTAACCACTCAATGACCTTACAATAATAAAGTCAATGGGAAATATACAACACATTTATGAGTTATAGAATTTTATTATTAGCAAAGCAAGTTCCTGACACAAGGAATGTTGGTAAAGATGCCATGAAATCGGATGGCACCGTAAACCGAGTTGCGCTTCCTGCTATTTTCAATCCAGAAGATTTGAATGCATTGGAGTTTGCTCTAAGGGTAAAAGACCAACGCAAAGATGCAGAGATTATTATTATAACAATGGGACCTCCACGGGCTGCAGACATTATAAGAGAAGGAATGTATAGAGGCGCTGATAAAGGTGTACTTATTACCGACAGAAAGTTTGCTGGTTCTGATACTTTAGCTACTTCGTATGCTATTTCGTTAGCAGTAAAAAAACTTGCTCCTTTTGATATGGTTGTAGCAGGCCGACAAGCTATTGATGGCGACACTGCTCAAGTAGGGCCACAGGTAGCCGAGAAGCTAAACATCCCTCAGATAACATATGCTGAAGAATTTTTAGGATTTTCGAAAAACAAAATTCAGGTAAAGCGCCGATTAGAAAGAGGAGTTGAGATATTAGAAGCAGAAAGTCCTGTATTAATAACAGTACACTCTAGTGCTGCCGATTGTAGAGTTAGAAATGCAAAACGAGTAATGAAATATAAATATGCACGTACTGAGATAGAACTTCAGGAAGCTGCTGAGGATTATATCGAAATGCTTGAAAGCCGACCTTACCTTCAAATAAAACAATGGTCGGTTACCGATTTAAAAGCTGATGTTTCTTTATTAGGATTGAGTGGATCGCCTACTAAGGTTAAGAAAATAGAGAATGTTATTTTTACTCATAAAGATAGTACTACCCTTTCGTCTAGCGATGCTGACATCAACAAATTAGTTAAATCATTAATCAGCAGCCACGTTATAGGCTAGCATAAATTTTAAAATCGATGAGTAAAAATATATTCGTTTATTGCGAAATTACCGAAGAAGGCCATGTTGCTGACGTTAGTCTTGAGCTATGCTCAAAGGGAAACAAACTCGCAAAAGAACTAGGAGTAGATATAAATGCAATTGCTATTGGTGATAAACTAGATAATATTGCTGATGAAGTTTCTGCATTTGGAGTTAGCAAGTTATATTTGGCAGAAGACAAAAAACTATTTCCATACCTAAATATGCCTCATAGCAATATTGTAAGTAAAATATTGCAAGAACAAAAAGCAGATATTGTTCTATTTGGAGCAACATCTATTGGTCGCGACTTGGCGCCAAGAGTAGCTTCTACACTAAAATGTGGACTTACTGCCGACTGTACATCTTTAGAAATTGGTGATCATTATGTAAAGAAGACTGATACTACTTATAAGAACTTACTATATCAAATCAGGCCCGCATTTGGAGGCAATATTATAGCCACAATAATAAATCCTGATATGCATCCTCAAATGGCAACTGTACGTGAAGGTGTTATGAAATTGGAGCCATTAAAGAAGAAAGTAAAGCCTGAGGTAATAAAAATAGATGTAAATAAATATGTGTCAAAATCAGATTTTGCCATTAGCATAATTGACCGTAAAATAGAAGCACAGAAAGTAAATATAAAAGGTGCTCAAATTATTGTTGCTGGAGGTTACGGAGTTGGCTCTAAAGAAAATTTCAGCTTATTAAAACAACTTGCTGACCTATTGGGCGGAGAAGTTGGAGCTTCAAGAGCGGCAGTAGATTCAGGATTTGTTGATCACGAACGCCAAATTGGACAAACAGGAGTTACTGTAAGACCAAAATTATATATCGCATGTGGAATTTCCGGAGCAGTACAACATACTGCAGGAATGGATCAATCAGCACAAATAATTTCAATAAATAATGATTCTGAAGCTCCTATTTCTAAAATTGCTGATTATAATATCGTAGGATCAATTAATGAAGTTATTCCTAAGATGATTAAGTATTATCGTCAGAATTCGAAATAATGACAATAATAGAATACATATTTGATTTTTTAAAATAAGAACAACAATGGCAAATTACTATAATAATAACGAACATTTACAATTCCACCTTGACCATCCTATGATGAAAAAGATTGTGGAGTTAAAAGAGAATAATTTCATTGATAAAGACAATTTTGATTACGCCCCAATCGATTTTGAAGATACAATAGATAATTACACAAAAGTACTAGAAATTATTGGTGAGATTTCTGGTGAGCTAATGGCAAAAAATGCTGAAGAAGTTGACCAAACAGGTG
This sequence comes from Bacteroidales bacterium, assembly GCA_029939445.1. Taxonomy (GTDB): domain Bacteria; phylum Bacteroidota; class Bacteroidia; order Bacteroidales; family UBA1556; genus UBA6267. The sequence goes on along the minus strand of JAOZSY010000126.1, from coordinate 3,663 downwards.
CATCACTTGTTGATAACCACGTGGTATATGCTAAAGGCACGCAAGAGAATATTGACGCAATAGTACAAGCCAAATTATTTGGCATGTCGTTGCCCCGTAAATATGGCGGGCTCAACTTTTCGATGGTACCTTATGTAATGGCCGCGGAGATAGTAAGTAGAGCTGATGCCGGATTTGCAAATATTTGGGGACTTCAGGATTGTGCTGAAACCATTCACGAATATGGTTCTGAAGAGTTGAAAAACAAATACTTACCTAGATTTAATGATGGAGCAACTGCAGCAATGGATCTAACAGAGCCAGATGCAGGATCAGACTTACAAGCAGTACAATTAAGAGCACATTACGATAAGGAAAAAAGTATGTGGTTTCTTAATGGAGTTAAAAGATTTATAACCAATGGCGATGCAGATATTTCTCTTGTATTAGCAAGAACTGAACCCGGGAAAGATGCCCGTGGATTATCTTTATTTATATATGACAAAGCTAAAGATAAGATGAAAGTTCGTCGTATTGAGAATAAGCTTGGAATAAAAGGCTCGCCTACTTGCGAGCTAGTATTTAAGGATGCACCTGCAGAGATTGTTGGTTCTGAGAAGTTTGGCCTTATAAAATATGTTATGTCGTTAATGAATTCGGCAAGACTAGGTGTAGGTGCACAATCGGTAGGCATTGCAGAAGCAGCTTATGGTGAGGCAATAAAATATGCTAAAGAAAGAGAGCAATTTGGTAAAAGAATTATCAAATTTCCTGCAATATTTGAGATGTTGAGTAATATGCGTGCTAAAACTGATGCTATTCGCTCAATGCTATACGAAACTGCACGTTTTGTTGATATGTATAAAATTTATGAAGGGATTTCTACTAATAGAAAACTAAAACCTGAAGAAAGAAAAGAGATGAAAAGCTACCAACGCCTTTCTGACTTATATACTCCTTTATTAAAATTATTTGCTAGCGAGTATTCCAATGAAATTGCTTATGATTCGCTTCAAATACATGGTGGAACAGGTTATATGAAAGACTTTCCTATTGAAAGAATTTTTAGAGATGCACGTATTACTAATATATATGAAGGCACATCACAACTACAGGTAGTAGCATCAATAAGAGGAATTGGTAATAAGTCATATTTGAAAAAGATAAAAGAATACGAAACTATTGAAGTGGCCCCACAACTGGAATATCTTAAGAAAATTCTTGTAAAATTAACTCGACATTTCGATAATATTGTTACTTCTGTTTATAATAAGGACGATAATGAATACGTTGATTTCCATGCACGAAGATTAGTTGAAATTGCAGGATATATTATCATTGGTTATTTACTACTCTTGGATGCAAACAGAGACAATAAGTATAAAAAATCTGCCGACATATTTATAAAATATGGTAGAGCTAATATTACTAAGAACATAAGCTATATCAATAATTTCTCATTACGAGATATTAGTGATTTTAAAATGTAGATATTAATTTCAGAATTACATAAAAGCAACCCAATTCTATAGGGTTGCTTTTTTTGTTTAGTTAAAAATAAGAAATATCGTATTCCTATAATCTTTCTAACTACCTTTGTAATTAAATAATGAATAAAATGAATAATAAAGTAACACTCGTAGTTGGAGCAAGTATTAACGAAATACGATACTCAAATATGGCTGTAAAGCTACTTACAAACTACGGACATTCAGTATATGCATATGCTGTGAAAATTGGAAAAATAGATAATACTGAGATTATGACTCAATGGCCATCAAATGGGAGTATCGATACCGTTACAATGTATGTAGGTGTACAGCGGCAATCCGATCTTTACGATAAGATTATTGAGTTAAAACCTCGAAGAATTATTTTTAATCCTGGTACTGAAAATACTGAATTGGCGAATATACTTATAAGTAAAAATATTGAAGTAGTTATCAATTGTAGCTTAGTAATGCTACGAGGTGGAATTTATTAATAAAAAAATAATTATATTGAAAGATACATATTAATTTCTAATTATTTTAATATTAAGTGCTGTTGCAGTGATTATTGCATCATACTTAAAAGCAGAACATTAAATTAAAGTTATAAAATGAAGACAAAATTGATATTATGGTTTTTAAGGAAGTGGACTAATATGAGTAAACGAAAAGATACATTTATTGCGTTAGATTTTGAATTGGCAACAGGGGTTAGAAATAGCGTTTGTTCAATTGGTATAGCTGTTTTCAAAAAAGGAAAACTTGTTAATGAATATTACTCTTTGGTAAAACCTCCAAAAAATGAATATCATTGGGGAAATAGCCGTGTTCATAAAATAAAATCTAAACACACAAAAGACTCACCTACTTTTAAAGAAATCTATCCTGAAGTAAAAGAAATATTACAAGGTTGCAAACTTATGGTTGCTCATAATGAGGGCTTCGATAGAGATGTATTAGAGAAAGTTATGACGCATTATGGCTTGGATTATAGTGAGCTTAATTTGCCAAACCCATGGGAAGATACTGTAACTATTTTTCAGGAGAAAGGAACAAAATCAGCAAAACTTACCAATCTTTGCAAGGAATATAATATAGATATAAAGCCACATAACGCATTGGAAGATGCTCGAGCTTGTGGTTTGTTGTATTTGTTAAGGTAATAACTTAAAGTATAAGGAAACAAAACTATATTTATTCAAATTAATAAATTTCACAATAAAATCATATGATAGCGGGATCATATATATCAAGGGATATTTTTTTTGTTATCCAATATCTTATTTATCACCACACTTAATAATATTATTTTCTGTTTTATTAAAACCATGCTCCAAAATTCGAATACCATAGTCTGTCAACCTATCGATATGAATATACCCGTAAGAATTATTAATTCTTAAGCCTATATAAGAGTCTACAAAATCAGCTTGAAAAGGCAAGTCACACCCTTTTAATAATAGTATCGTTGCTTTTTTATCCCATGTATTATTCTCATCAATTACTTCAGATTCATTGAAAAATTTTGGAACCCATTGTAATGATGGTGACTTTGCAATTAAGTTACTTCCTAATAAGCCGTCTATTGAGATATAATATGTAAATACTGAACAATGCCCACAATATTGATCACCTGTATACTTACTATGCCCAACACTAATCTTAAAATCAGAAATTTGGTCATTATTTAAATCCAAATAATAATATATAGTTGAGTCTATTGGTGTTGGAACATTTACTTCGCAAGGTGGATAAACTTCTAATGTGAAAAATCTTACTGATCGTATTTCTTTATCAGGGCTAATGTCTTTATATATAATTACATCTTCACTAGGTGTATCTTTATCGCATGAGAATGCAAATAACCCAAATAAGATAATAAATATATAACTATTCTTCATAAACCAAATTTCATATATTTTGTTACACCCCAAATATAGCAATAAACACAATACAAATAGTAATAAATATTAATATTTCAATATATATAATCCTGCTTATAATAAATCAGAAAATAATCTGTTAGATATTAAAATACTTAATGTATTTTTAATAAAAAGCTATAACCAAAAAGCATTACTTTTGCAGGCTGATGAAAATAATAGATTGGTATATAATTAAAAAGTTTTTAGGAACATTCTTTTTTACTCTAGGGTTAATAATCCTTATTGTAATTATTTTTGATATTTCTGAA
>JAOZSY010000358.1 GCA_029939445.1 Bacteroidales bacterium | reverse complement strand
GAGAGTATTGCGCCTTCAATTACTCTATCTATAAATGGTAAGTCTGACATTCTCATATAATTGCCAGGAGCAAGAATTGTAATTAGAGAGGATATAAGAATCACAATACCAATAATTAGCTCTATTTTTATATTGCGTTTGTGGTTGTAGTAGCTAGCGATAATAAATAATAAGGATGTAATAGCTAAAGGAATTACAAACAGCTCAATTAATCCTATAATAATAGTTGCTAAGATAGAATTATAGATTAAATACTTGCTGTTAGACAATCTATTTGTTCTATTAAAAAAGTAGTTAGCAATGAAAAAAAGATGTAAACTTATTCCAAGTTGATAGGCAGTAACACTTGGAAACCAATATAGAAACTCTAACACATCTGGAATCCCATTAATGAATATTATATATAATGAAAGAGAAACGATGATTTGCTTATATATCGAGACAGTTTGTTTGGTGATAGATCTTAGAACTATAAATATGCTTAATATAAAGAATGATTGAAAAAATAGTAGGCTAAGTCTAAATATAAATAACGACTCAAATCTCAATGGATCAAAAGCCCCGATAAACATACTTGCATATCTTCCTGACCAATGTAAATACATATCTTTTACGAAAGGTAAAACGCCCAACTCATTTACTTTTGCAGCAAAAAAGAAGTCGTCACCTTGTGGGTGTACAAATAGTATTAATGCAAAGAAAGGAAATATTAAGATTAATAAACCTATGATTAATAAGTATTCTTGTTTTTTGGTCATTCTAATAATTGCTAATCTAATTATTGGTTTTTACTAAATTCAAAAATACATAATATCTAATACAAATAAATATATTTATTTTTAAATAATAATATATATTGTGTAACTTTATATGGACAGTGGCGTCATTAAAAGGTGAATTGAGCATGAAAATAATTCCATAAGGAATACTTTGCTCATACAAATTGTTATATCAAGAAATAAAAAGTTTTATGAGATTATTATTTATTGCAATAATTATATTAGTTACAACATCCTTAAATGCACAGCAAACGTATGATCTTACAGGCCAAGTGAAGAATAATGATGGAGGTAAGAGTCTTGAATTCTGCTCAGTAGTAGTATTAAATGATGACAATAAAATCATTAAAGGAGGAATCACATCTGATAAAGGATTTTTTAATATTCCCATTGAGGCAGGTAATTATAAAATTGCAATAAGTTTTATTGGTTTTCAGAATGATACTATAAGTATTGGTACAATTAACGCCAGTAAGTTTCTTGGAGTTTTTAAGTTAATACCAAATAGTGAAAGTCTTAAAGGTGTTAGTATAAAGGGTAATTCAAATATCTCTGTTATTGATAAGGATATAAAGATTGTAACTGCTGAGATGCGTAAGGGGAGTATTGATACTAAAGAAATTCTTGAGAAAATAAATGGTGTATCTTATGATAGATATGCCAATACAATAAAGGTTGATAATAATAAGAATGTAATAATCCTTGTTGATGGCGTGGAGAAAAGCCAAGAGTACATAAAAAACATGGATCCTAAACGATTGAATAGAGTAGAGATAGTGCGCGACCCTGGTGGGCGATATGGCTTAGAGGGTTATGCTGCGGTTATTAATGTTATACTTAATAAGAATTATAGGGGCACTGAGATTTTCTTTTATGATCAAGCAATAGTGGATAGAAATCCCAATCAACCAGATTTATTAGTGCCAATTAATAATTTATATGTTTCATTAAATCAAACTGTTAATAGTTTCAATTTTTATGCTACTGTCAGTCATAATTATATACATTTTGGTATTCCCAATAATACAATTACAGAGTTCGAAGGTGGTAGAACTATATCTCAAACGCCTTTTGGTGATGAGGATAATGCTTTTGAAACCAATAAAAACATGAATTATACTTTTGGAGCAGATTATTATATAAATCCTAAGCATAGTGTTAGTTTTGAAACAAGTATTAAGAATTTTCCAAAGGCTAATTCTGCTGGTGATGTTACATTCCAAACTTTGGAAATGCTGAATTCTGATACGCTAAATTTGTATACTCTTAAATCAAACTCAAACTCAAATTCGGTAAATACTTATAGTACTTTGTTTTATAGAGGGAAGCTTTCTAATAAGAGCAATCTGAAGGCGGATTTTTCTTACTCAAACTCCAATCATGATTACGAGAATAATATTGAGCAAGAGAGTTTGTATTTACAAACCGATATAGGAAATACTAAATCAGATTATACAAAGTTTAATGTGGAGTTAGATCATAAGTTGACAGAAAAAATGAGCTTTCAGATTGGCTATTCAAATGTATGGAAACAAAGCAATAAGGATTATAATATTTCATTAGAGGCAT
>JAOZSY010000125.1 GCA_029939445.1 Bacteroidales bacterium | reverse complement strand
TGAGAAAATCAAAATTGTACCGAAGGCTGGGAATTAGGAATGGGGAATTAGGAATGGGGAATTAGGAATTCGTCAGACTGAGTGGTTTTGATTTCGATTGAAATGAGAAAATCAAAATTGTACCGAAGGCTGGGAATTAGGAATTGAGAATTGAAAAGAGAAAGTTGTATTGAAGGCTAAAAATTAATAAAAAGAGATGAGATATTTTATACGATTATCATATTTGGGGACAAAATACCACGGCTGGCAATATCAACCGAATGCAATGAGTGTGCAAGAAAAGTTAGAAACTGCACTTAGTACTGCATTGCAAACTAAAACCAATATTATTGGAGCAGGGCGTACTGATACAGGAGTTCATGCAAAGAATTATATTGCTCATTTTGATATGGTTAACCCTAGTTTTGAGAATGATATACCACTTCTTGTTTATAAGCTTAATTCTTTATTACCCAACGACATAGCTATTCATGAGATTTATAAAGTAGATAAAGATGCACATGCCCGATTTGATGCCACAAAACGAACTTATAATTACATAATAAGTACTGCCAAAGATCCTTTTAATTCTAATACATCATGGCTACGTTTAGGTAATTTAGATATTGAAAAAATGAACAAAGCTAGCGAGCTACTTCTTGGCTATAGTGATTTCACAAGTTTTGCAAAACTACATGCTGATGCAAAAACCAATATTTGCGATATAATGAAAGCCAGATGGAAAAAAGAAGGCAACCTTATTATCTTTGAAATATCGGCAGATAGATTTCTTAGGAATATGGTGCGAGCCATTGTAGGCACAATGATTGATATTGGTCGTGGCAAACTTTCTCTAAAGGATTTTGAAACAATAATAGAAAGTAAAAACAGAAATAATGCAGGAGTTTCTGCTGCTGCAGAAGGGCTATTTTTGGTTAAGATAGACTACCCTTAAATTTTACGATAAAATCCTAAAAACATACAATCAAATAAATATAAAATTAGTAAAGAAAAATTCTATCTTTGCTAATTAGTAATTTTAATATCAACACTCTGATTTTCAGTAGTTATGGAGAAAACAAGGTATATATTTGTCACAGGTGGTGTGGCCTCATCATTAGGAAAAGGAATTATTTCTGCATCACTTGCAAAACTATTGCAAGCACGAGGATATAAAGTTACTATCCAAAAACTTGACCCATATATAAATGTGGATCCAGGAACATTAAACCCATATGAGCATGGCGAGTGTTATGTAACAGTTGATGGTGCTGAAACAGATTTGGATCTTGGACATTACGAAAGATTTACTAATCAGCCAACTACTCAGGCCAATAATGTAACTACGGGGCGTATTTATTCTACTGTTATTGAAAAAGAACGTAGAGGTGATTACTTAGGCGAAACCGTACAAATTATTCCACATATTACTGATGAAATAAAAAGTCGTATAAAAATATTAGGAACCGAAAATAATTTTGATTTTGTAATTACTGAAATTGGTGGTACTGTTGGCGATATAGAATCTCTTCCATATGTGGAGGCTGTACGTCAGCTGAAATGGGAAATGGGAAAACATGCATTAGTAATACACCTAACTTTGGTGCCATACCTTGCTGCTGCTGGCGAACTTAAAACTAAGCCTACACAGCACAGTGTTAAGCAATTACTACAATTAGGAGTTCAGCCAGACATACTAGTTTGCCGTACTGAGCATCATATAAATAATGGTATTAGAAAGAAAATTGCTCAATTTTGTAATGTTGAAGCTTCATCGGTAATTGAAAGTATTGATACGGATACAATTTATAATGTACCTATACTGATGCAAGAAGAAGGCCTTGATACAGAGGTATTAAAGAAGCTTCAAATAAATGATAATAGAAAAACTGTTCTTACAAAGTGGGAAACATTTCTTAAACTAGTTAAAAATCCTAGCTATGAAATAACTATTGGCTTGGTAGGAAAATATGTTGAGCTAAAGGATTCATATAAATCGATTTTAGAATCATTTATACATGCTGGTGCAGAGAATAATTGCAAGGTAAATATCAAAATGATTTCTTCGGAAAAGATTAACGAAGAAAATGCTGAATCATATTTATCAAATCTTAGTGGTGTACTTGTGGCACCTGGATTTGGCAATCGTGGTATCGAAGGAAAGATTGATACAATAAAATATATTCGTGAGAATAGAATTCCATTTTTAGGTATTTGTTTAGGAATGCAATGTGCTGTTATAGAGTACGGACGAAATGTTCTAGGTCTTGAAGGAGCACATTCGTCAGAGATGAACTCTCGTACTAAATATCCAGTAATAGATTTAATGGAAGAACAAAAAAATATTGACAACCTTGGAGGCACAATGCGTTTGGGCGCTTACGATTGTGAGATTACTGAAGGAAGCAATTCTTATAAAGCATATAAGAAAAGCAGTATTAAGGAGCGTCACCGCCACCGTTATGAGTTTAATGATAAATTCCGCGATCAGTATATTAATAGTGGCATGAAAGTAACAGGTGTAAATCCTCAAACAAATTTAGTAGAGATTGTAGAAATTGAAGACCACCCATGGTTTACAGCAGTACAATTTCACCCAGAGTATAGTAGTACAGTGGCTAATCCTCATCCTTTATTTGTAGGATTTGTTAAAGCTGCTTTAAATAATAAATAATTATTACAAGCTATTACATAATTTAAAACTAAAGCGAATTTTTATTCTTTATGGAAAATAAGAAATACATTTTAGAATCTATTGCAACAGGCAAAAGATTTGAAGACAAAGGGTGGACTCTAGATGCTGAGAACGAAGAGAAACCATCTTTAATAAGAGCTATTTATAATAAGAAGCAAATAGAGGTTGGTGATTTATCAGAAGGATTATACCGCTTTGAAGATTGGCTACCAATCCATAGAAGGTTAGAAGGCTCTTTTGCACCAATTACATATAAAAGTGAAGGCTTCGCTAAAGAGTTAGGTTTAAGTAATTTATATATTACTTTTAGTGGCTATTGGCCCGAAAGAGGAATAAAAATGAAAACCTGTTCTTTTAAAGAAACTGAATCATATTCTGTATCTGCACGATTAGATCCAAATGAAAAGAAAGTATTGGTAGTAGCTTCAGCAGGAAATACTGCTAGAGCTTTTGCTAAAGTTTGTTCTGATAATAATATTCCATTATTATTATGTGTACCAAAGGATAATTTGAACGCACTTTGGTTTGATGCACCTATAAATGACAATGTAAAGCTAATAGTTTCAGAAAGTGGAGGCGATTATTTTGATGCCATACACCTAAGTAACTTAGCTTCTGAAATGGAAGAATATTTTCCAGAGGGAGGCGCTAAGAATGTTGCGCGTCGTGATGGCATGGCCACTACTACCCTTTCGGCAGTAACACATATTGGCAAAATTCCTGAGTATTATTTTCAAGCAGTAGGAAGTGGAACTGGGGCAATTGCTGCCTGGGAAGCTAATTTGCGCTTAATTGAAGATGGTAGATTTGGAAGTAACAAGATGAAACTAATGATTTCACAAAATTCTCCATTTACTCCTATTCATGATGCATGGTATGCTGATTCAAGGGCTATTTTGCCAATGGATGACAATACTGCTCGCAAAGAAGTGGAAGAAATAACAGCAAAAGTTCTTTCAAATAGAAAACCTCCTTACCCAGTAATTGGAGGATTATACGATGCAATGAAAGATGCTGGTGGCGAAGTTCTACTTGCAACAAATGAGGAATTAGAAGCAGCTGGAGATTTATTTGAGAAAACTGAAGGCAATGATATTCATCCTGCTTCGGCGGTAGCAGCAGCAACGCTTATAAATGCGGTAAAAAACAACACCATTGACAAAGATGCACTTATAATGCTAAATATTACTGGTGGTGGCGAAAAACGTTTTAAAAGCGAGCATAAGCTCTACTATTTAAAGCCTGTATTAGAATTCCCAATGAATCCTGATAAAGAAGAGGTCTTTAAGAAACTTAAGAACTTATTCTAAAACAAGAAATTCTTATAAAAAACAAAGGCCATTTTGAATTATCAAAATGGCCTTTGTTTTTTTTATGGTTTTTTCTATAATGCGTTAAAACATTTTTCTATTGTCTTGAATGTTTCTTCAATATTGTAATCCAAACCAACTGAGAAACGAACTAGGCCTTCAGAAAGTCCCATTTTCTTTTGCTCATCCTCAGGAACTTCAGAAGAAGTACTCTGACCCGAATTACTAAATAAAGTACGAAAGAAACCAAGGCTAACAGCAAGGTAACCAACATTATTCTCTTGCATTAAAGTCATAAATTTACTAGCACGCTCAACCGTTACAAGGTCAATAGCTATCATACCACCAAATCCAAAATCTGGATTCATCATTGACTTATGCAACTCATAACCTTCATGGTCCTTATTCCCAGGATAAATAGATTTAAGACCCATAGCATTAAATTTTTCAGCAAGATATGTAGCATTCTTACTATGCTGAATCATACGAATTGGCAATGTATATAGATTTTTATGAATGCTACTAGCACGGAATGAATCCAAAGGACCACCCAACAACATACTTGAGCCAGTATTAAGGTCAATTAAAGAATTGATAAACTCTTCGCTAGCACAAATTGCACCCGCTGTAGTATCATTCTTACCATTAACATACTTAGTCATTGAATAAACAACAATATCAGCTCCAAGTTCAGCTGGAGAAAATATCATTGGAGTAAATGTATTATCAACTACAAGTTTAACACCTCTTTCTTTAGTAATTTTCGCCAACTCAGGAATATCAGCAACCTGAAGCATTGGGTTATTAACTGTTTCAGTATAAACCATCTTTGTATTTGATTTAATACTAGCTTTAACCTCATCAAGGTTAGTAGTATCAATAAAGGTAACTTCTATATTAAATTTCGGAAGGTAACTTTTCATAAAAGCAAAAGAACCACCATAGATAGTACGCGAAGCCACAATATGATCTCCTGCACTACAAAGTTGAAGAATAGTATTTGTAATGGCAGCCATACCAGAACCTGTTACCCATGCTGCCTCAGTATTTTCCATTGCTGCCAATGCTTTAGCAAACGAAAAATTTGTAGGGTTCCAATGACGCGAATATAAAAATGCACCTTCTAACTCACCATTAAAACAAGCAGTCATATCTTCACCACTATCAAAAGCGAAAGTTGCAGAATCATTAATAGCTTGGTTTACACCTTTAAAATTCCCTAATTCATGCACTTTTTCTAGTGCTGTTGCTGGATTAAATTTCATATCTATATATTATTTTGTGTTTATTATTTGTTAATACTAATATGTAAGCAAAAATAAGAAATAAAGCGTAATATAAAAGCTATATTTTATAATTTTATAATTATTCATAGTAATATACTTAAATTACAAAATTATAGTAAGTAAATTATACACAAATAAATATTTTCCTAAAAAGAATTAAGTAATCATAGCATAAAAGCCCTAAATAAAACAATCAAAACAGCTTTAATTTTTACTAATTTCGCATATCGAAAATAAACAAAAATATAAGATATGAATTTAAGTGGATTATTATCAATAGGTGGAAAGAGTGGACTCTTCAATATGATTTCGTCAACTAAGACAGGGCTTATAGTAGAAGGCTTAGAGGACAAAAAGCGTATACCAGTATATTCAGCACATCAGATTAGTGCATTGGAAGAAATAAGTATTTATACTTACGAAGAAGATGTACCATTAGTAGAAGTTTTTGAAAAGATTCATACCCATTTGAATGATGCTGAAATTATAAGTCCAAAATCATCAAAGAATGATTTATTAGCATTTTTCAAAGAAGTGCTACCGTATTATAACGAAGAGCAAGTATATGCTTCTGATGTAAAAAAGATAGTGCAATGGTATAAAACTTTAAATAAAGCTGGTTTAATGGTTTTTGATGATGAAAAAGAAGAGGAAACTAAGGAAGTAGAGAAAACAGAGGATAAAGACAATAAATAAGCCCAAAAAATGTCAAACGAACATAAGCATCAGAAAAAACGTTCGGAACTACTTAAGGTAATTCAAAACCGACGGATAAATGAAGACTACTACGTTCTTGAAGTAGAGAGTAAGCAAAGCACTTCGGATATATTGCCTGGTCAATTTGTAGAGATTTTAGTAAAAGACACACGCAATGCATTTCTTCGTCGTCCAATTTCTATTTATAATGTAATTCCTGAACGCAACTCCTTTGAATTATTAATTCAAATTGTAGGTGAGGGAACTCAATTACTTTCTCAGTTAAAAGTAAACGATAATGTAGATATCATGTTTCCATTAGGAAAATCCTTTACTTTGGCAGAAGCTAAGCAAAAAGTACTATTAGTAGGTGGAGGAGTTGGCGTGGCACCTTTATTATATCTGTCGCAAAAGCTTAAGCAAAATGGCGTAGAAACTCATATATTATTGGGAGGGCGAGGTGCAAATAACATTATAGAAGTAAAAAACTTTGAACAATACTCAAAGATAAATATATCTACTGACGATGGAAGTATTGGCGAAAAAGGTTTTGTAACACAGCATTCTGTAATGCAAAATATGGACTTCGATATGATTTATAGTTGTGGCCCTGACCCAATGATGCGTGCTGTTGCAAAACTTGCAAAAGAGCAGAATATAAATTGCGAAGTTTCACTAGAAAATATGATGGCTTGTGGAATTGGAGCTTGCTTATGCTGTGTAACAGAAACCACTAGCGGGCATCAATGTGTATGTACCGACGGACCGGTTTTCAACACCAAAGTATTAGATTGGAAATAAATAGAAGCGAATTATTATATACTTAGATTTCTCATAAGAAAGAATTTATTTAGACAGATTAAGGATGAATACAAGAATAAAAATTGGAGGTTTAGACTTAAAAAACCCTGTAATGACGGCTTCAGGAACATTTGGTTATGGTCCTGAATTTGAAGATTTTATTGATATAAATCGCTTGGGAGGAATTGTTGTAAAAGGCACCACTCTTCACCATCGCGAAGGAAATGCATATCCACGAATGGCAGAAACACCATCGGGGATGCTTAATGCTGTTGGTCTTCAAAATAAAGGTGTTGCCAAATTCTGCTCCGATATTTATCCAAATATTAAACATTACGATACCAATATTCTTGTAAATGTATCGGGCTCTACAGTTGACGAATATGTAGAAACTGCTCGTATGATTAACGATCTTGATCATATTCCAGGAATTGAGTTAAATATTAGTTGCCCAAATGTAAAAGAAGGCGGAATGGCTTTTGGTACTAGCTGCCCTTCAGCAGTTGCGGTAACACATGCTGTACGCGAAGTTTATAAAAAAACAATGGTAGTAAAGCTATCACCAAATGTTACCAATATTGCTGAAATAGCTAAAGCTGTAGAAACGGTGGGCGCTGATGGTGTATCACTTATAAATACAATGCTTGCAATGGCCATTAATGCCGAAACACAAAAATCTGTTTTATCTACAATTACTGGTGGATTAAGTGGCCCAGCAATAAAACCTATTGCATTGCGTATGGTTTGGCAAGTTGCACAAGAAGTTAAAATTCCAATTATAGGAATGGGTGGAATAATGAATGCTACCGATGCTATTGAATTTATGCTTGCTGGAGCTTCGGCCATTCAAGTTGGAACAGCAAACTTTATTGATCCTACTGTTACAATAAAAATTATAGATGGAATAGAAGATTATATGCGTCGACATGGCGTTGAAGATATTAATGATTTAATTGGAGCGATGAAGAGTTGAAAATTAGGAATTAGGAATTCGTCAGACTGAGTGGTTTTGATTTCGATTGAAATGAGAAAAT
>JAOZSY010000124.1:6232-7801 GCA_029939445.1 Bacteroidales bacterium | reverse complement strand
TAATACAATCTATTCCTTCACCCAAAGCTGAGCCATTTAAAATTTGGCTGGCTAAAGTAGGTTACGAAAGAATTGAAGAAACCGAAGATCCAGAAAAAGCTTTTGAAAGAGCAATGGAAACATATTTAAAGAAAGGGTATTCAACAAATTGGATAAATCAACGATTAAAAAGTATAGAAGTAAGAAAAGAACTTACAGATGAATGGGAAAAACAGAGGCGTAAAAAAAGGTTTAGAATATGCTATTTTAACAGATGAAATTACACGAGCTTGGACTGGATATTCAACTAAGGAATTAAAAAATCTAAAAGGATTAAAAAAGGAAAACCTGAGAGATAATATGACTAATCTTGAATTAGTTTTAAATATGCTTGCAGAAGCAACAACTACTGAGATATCAAAAGAAAAGAAACCTAAGACTTTTACACAAAGTAAAAAGATAGCACAAGAAGGAGGAACAATTGCAGGTAATACTCGAAAAGAAATTGAAGAAAAAACAGGAAAGAAAATAATTTCTGAGCAAAATGCGAAAAAACTAAAAAAAGATAATGATAAATAACGAAATGCCAACAAAGTGTATGAAAAATAGCTGTTTCGTGGTAAATTCAAGCAGTAAAGCTCATATTGGACTCCGTCAAATCTGCGATTTGACTATTTGAGTTATCGAAGTGAAATAGCTTTGTATGACGCTACGTTTTCATACACGAACCGTTAACCTGCAAGGCTAAGCCCACACCAATTTCATCGCATAGTATTAGATAACAAGCAAATACTACTTACATTTTGGGTTTATTTTTCCTTACAAGCATATAATTTAGTGATACTGCATAAATCTATTAAGATATACATCATAGACCTTATAAACACCACCCTCCTTATAAACAAGCTCTTTTGTTTGCAGAGCCTTTAAGGCAGATGTAACTGTAGATGTGGAGCTAAGTTTGTATTTAGAAATAAAGCCAATGGATGAGGGCTGCTCCACGCCATCCTCTTTCCCAATTGCCATTAATAAATTCAGCTGATTTGCAGGAAGTAAATGGCGCAACTCTCCAAAGTATTTTTCCTTTTCTACAATAATTTCTTTCTTAATTGTAATTAGTAGTTCATTGTCTATTTTTTTCACTCCTTTGCCCCATAGTCTATTGCAAAAATTTTGGGTATAATAAGTATGCCTATATGTCCAATTTAGTATTTCTGTTATGATTTCGTCGCTTATTATCTTCTTTGTTTCTCTAAATTTTTCTGCAATAAAATCATGGTATTCCTTTTCGTCAAGTCGATCGAGGAACATAGTATCTGCACTCTGATAAAAAGGACGACTATGGTCAAGGAACATCGATGTCATAATTCCCTGATGACTTCCCGAAAAAATAAAGGTAATATTATTAAGAAATTGTATTTTTGAGCGTAAAAATGCCTCAAAACTTGTATCAGGATAGTTGGTTATTTGCTGAAACTCATCAATTGCAATCACTATTTTAGTATTAAACCTCTCAAAATAGTTAAGAATTTCCTCTAAATTATACTTTATTTTATCATCACTTTCATAATTTAGCTTTAACTCAGTTTG
>JAOZSY010000124.1:0-6132 GCA_029939445.1 Bacteroidales bacterium | reverse complement strand
TCTGGTGATTTATAAACGGTGGTTAAAAATGGATTATTTGCCATATTATAGACTTGATTTTTCAATTATCTATAACGAACTCTTCGTTACGAACTCTTCGTTACGAACTCTTCGTTACGAACTCTTCGGCAAATGTATAAAAAAAAGGGATAAAAACCTAAAGCCTTTATCCCTTTTTAATATTTTATAGTGGTCTTCGCTATCAGGATTTACTGATAATAACAGATTACTATTTACGGATTATAACCTAGCATCAACTATATCGCGAGGAAGAATACTTTTTGCATCATAAATAACTGCACCAGCTTCTTTAGCTGCTTTAAAGTTATAATGCTTAAATTGATTATGCGATACTGCTAATATAATAGCACTATACTGATCAAGGTCATTAAGCTCGTCAAGCAAATCAATATCATATTCATTTTTAACGGACTCTTTATTAGCCCAAGGATCAAATACATCTACTTCCATAGCATATTCCTTAAGCTCATGATAAATATCGGTAGCACGAGTATTTCTAATATCTGGGCAGTTTTCCTTAAAAGTGATACCTAGCATAAGTGCTTTGGCGTCTTTTACAGCTTTACCCGATTTAACCATAATTTTCACAGTTTCGCTAGCTACAAATGCTCCCATAGAATCATTTAATCTACGACCAGCAAGAATAATTTCTGGGTGATAGCCAACTTCTTGAGCTTTTTGTGCAAGGTAGAACGGATCAACACCAATACAGTGCCCTCCAACTAATCCTGGACGGAATGGTAAGAAATTCCATTTTGTACCAGCAGCCTCCAATACATCAAGAGTATCAATATCCATTGCATTGAAAATCTTTGCTAGCTCGTTTACAAAAGCAATATTGATATCGCGCTGCGAGTTTTCAATTACTTTAGAAGCCTCGGCAACCTTAATGGTAGGAGCTAAGTGAGTTCCTGCAGTAATAATTTCGTTATATAAAGCATCAACTTCTTTTCCTGTTTCTGGAGTAGAACCCGATGTTACTTTCTTAATGGTTGTAAGTGTATTTACTTTATCGCCCGGATTGATACGTTCTGGAGAATAACCAACAAAGAAATCTTTATTCATTTTCATTCCAGTCATTTTCTCAATAACAGGTACGCAATCTTCTTCTGTAGCACCAGGATAAACAGTAGATTCGTAAATTACGATATCGCCATTCTTAATAACTTTGGCAACAGTTTCCGAAGCTTTAATTAGCGGAGTAAGGTCGGGACGGTTATTCTTATCAGTAGGAGTTGGTACTGCAATGATAAAAATCTGCGCTTCTCGAATAAGCTCAATATCTGTTGTATAAACAGCATGCTTTGCATCAGCAAGATCTTGATCGCTACTTTCTAAAGTAGAATCATGACCGCCATTTAACTCATCAACGCGAGCTTGATATATATCGAAACCAACAACTTTACGTTTTTTTCCGAATTCAACGGCTAGTGGTAATCCCACATAACCTAATCCAATTAATGCTATAGTTTTCATTATCCTTATATTTATTGTTATATCCTTTTAAAAAGAAGATGCAAATTTACATTAAAACTATGTATTGGCAATACGGAATATGCCTGATATTTATTGAGATAATAATTGCAGATATTATTTATGTAATACACCGAATAATGATTAGTAAGTAATCAAAACAACAATAAATATATTAATATTACATATTATTGTATATTTAGGCATAAATATATGATTAAAATACAATCAAAATGCTAATAAATTGTCATTCTTATTATAGCCTTAGATACGGTACATTATCCATAGAGCAACTTAT
Organism: Bacteroidales bacterium; assembly: GCA_029939445.1. GTDB lineage: Bacteria > Bacteroidota > Bacteroidia > Bacteroidales > UBA1556 > UBA6267. The sequence goes on along the minus strand of JAOZSY010000124.1, from coordinate 4,340 downwards.
TGATCAAGCAAAAGAGCTTGGTTATGAGCAATTGGTTATGAGCGATATAAATAATAGCACAGCCATTATGGATTTTGTAAAGTATTGTAATAAGCAAAAGATAAATCCAATAGCAGGAATTGAGTTTAGAAAAGAAAATGAATTGTTATATATTGCTGTGGCAAGAAATAATGATGGTTTCGGGCAATTAAACAGCTTTCTGACAGAATGTAATTTACAAAAAGAAGAACTTCCCAAGCGAGCTCCTTTATTGAATAATGTGATATTTATTTATGATTATGCACAAATACATTTATTAAGTAATCTTAGAGTTAACGAATTTATAGGGATTAAATATTTTGAGATTACTAGCTTATATAAAATTCCTAAAAAATTTAGAGAGAAGTTGCTTGCTTTACATCCAATTACCCATAGTGGAGGCAATTCTTATGATTTGCATCAGCGATTAAGAGCTATTGATAATAACTATTTATTGAGTCAAATAAATACTAGCAATAGAGCGCATTATAGCGAGCGGATGCCCTCACCAAAGCAAATTCGGGATTTATTTGCAGCGGCGCCATATTTAATTAATAATACAGAATTACTTATGTCTGACTGTAGTATCAAATTCGATTTTGAAAGCACCAAAAACAAGAAACACTTTACAAAAAGTAAAGAAGAGGATAGGATTTTGCTTCGAAAGCTTGCGTATCAAGGCATGAATTTTAGATATAATCGTTACGATAAGATAGCAAAAGAAAGGGTTAATAAGGAGTTGGAAATTATTCATCAGATGAATTTTTCTGCATATTTTCTTATTACTTGGGATATAATTAAATACTCTATGTCCAAAGGATATTACCACGTTGGGCGAGGCAGTGGTGCCAATAGCGTGGTGGCTTACTGTCTTAAAATAACGGATGTAGATCCCATTGAGTTGGATTTGTATTTCGAAAGATTTATAAATCCCAAGCGGAGTTCTCCTCCCGATTTTGATATAGATTACTCCTGGTTAGAGCGAGATGATGTGCAGCAGTATATTTTTGATAAATATGGAAAAGAGCATACTGCATTATTGGGAACAATATCTACATTTAAAGGAAAGTCGATATATCGTGAACTTGGAAAAGTATATGGTTTGCCAAAAGAAGAGATTGATGATTTGATAAAACATCCCCAAGCTTTGCGTAACCGTACAGAGATAAATATGGAGATTCATAAGTTTGCTATTATGATGACTGATTTTCCAAATTTGCGGAGTATCCATGCTGGAGGAATTATTGTTAGCGAGGAGCCACTTACCAATTATACAGCTTTGGATTTGCCACCAAAGGGTTTTCCTACTACGCAATGGGATATGTACGTAGCTGAAGATATTGGGTATGAGAAATTGGATATTCTATCGCAGCGTGGTATTGGGCATATTAACGATACGGTGAAGTTAGTAGCGCAGAATAAAGGTGAGTTTGTAGATTTTCATAATGTGGAGAAATTTAAAACAGATAAAGGCGTAAGAAACTTACTAAAAAGTGGAGAAACCCTTGGCTGTTTTTATATTGAAAGCCCTGCTATGCGTGGCTTAATTCAGAAGCTGCATTGCGATAATTATTTGACATTGGTAGCGGCAAGTTCCATAATTAGGCCAGGAGTAGCGCGCTCAGGAATGATGCGAGAGTTTATAAAAAGGTATAATAATCCCCAAAGCTTCAAATATATTCACCCCATAATGGAGGAGCAGCTTAAGGAGACTTTTGGAGTGATGGTTTATCAAGAGGATGTTCTTAAAATTTGCCATCATTTTGCTGGTTTAGACCTTGCAGAATCTGATGTGTTGCGACGTGCCATGAGTGGCAAAACACGCTCAAAAGAAGAGCTAAATCGCATAGTGGGGAAATTTCATAGCAATTGTAAATCTCGCAATTATTCCGATGCAATTACCAATGAAGTATGGCGGCAGATTGAGTCTTTTGCGGGCTATTCGTTTAGCAAGGCACACTCGGCTTCTTATGCCGTGGAGAGCTATCAAAGTTTATATTTAAAGACATACTATCCTTTGGAGTTTATTACGGCAGTTATAAATAATTTTGGAGGATTTTATAGTACTTGGGTTTATTTTAACGAAGCGAAGCGCCTTGGAGCAAAAGTAATGCTGCCAAATATAAATCATAGTTTATACCTTACAAATATAGAGAATGATAGAATTTATATTGGTTTTATACACCTGCGAAGTTTGGATAGAAATATTGCAAAGCGGATTGTAGAAGAGCGCGCCAAAAATGGTGCTTTTTTAGGCCTTGCCCATTTTATTTCTAGGGTGATTATTGGTATAGAAACACTTCTTATACTTATTCGTAGTGGTGCTTTTGAGGATATAAATGATAATAAAGCTGCGCTAATGTGGGAGGCTTATTCCTTATTGAAACATACAAAGCGATCAGAAGAAATACAGAAACAACTCTTTCCGTATCGAAATCGTAAATTTAAATTACCACAGTTATCAAATGATGAGAAAGTAAATGCTTATGATGAGATAGAATTGATAGGATTCCCCATTACATCATCATATTTCGATTTATTGGAAACGAGTTATAGAGGAGAAGTATTAGCCAAAGCATTTAAGAATAATATTGGAAAAACAATTCGTATTATCGGGCAGCTGGTAACTATAAAGTATGTAAAAACAGTGCGTAAAGATTATATGCACTTTGCCACTTTTGTGGATGTGGAAGGTGATTTATTTGATACGGTACATTTCCCAGAATCGGTAAAGGCTTTTCCTTTTCGTGGCGATGGGATGTATCTGTTATTGGGGAAAATAGTAGTAGATGCCGACAGTAAGGATAATAATTACGCAAGTATAGAAATTGAAAAAATGGCGAAAATGGGCTTGGTGGCAAACCCTATGGCAAATTAAGATTATTGCAAAGAACGCCCATTGCCTATTAGTACATTTAAATTTCTGCAGTGCAATTGATATTATTTAGATTTCACAATAAGTTTATAGCCTCTTCCGTGTACATTTATTAATTTAACTTTCTGGCTACTGGAAAAACAATTAATACTACTTTCGTCATTTTAAGACTATATATATCTGCAAGATGGCCAGGAGATGCCTATAGTTTTCAAAGGGGTTTATTAAAATGGTTCAAAATTTTAAAAAAATAGTATAAGTATGAAATTAACATTAACTAATCTTAAGATAATTATAATTGCATTTATAGTAGTTTCTCAATTAATAACTATTAGTAGTAATGCGCAAACTACTCGAGTTTTATTCATTGGCAATAGCTTAACGGGAGTCAATAATCTTCCAAGCCAATTCGAATTATTAGCACAAAGTGCTGGAAAGCTGATTTATGTTGAAGATGCCACGGCTGGAGGTGCTACTCTGCAAAATCATCTTAATAATTCAAATACTATTTCGAAGATACAACAAGGGAATTGGGACTACGTAGTTCTGCAAGAGCAGAGTCAGTTGCCATCGTGGGAAAACGACAGAAGCACTATGTTTTATCCCTATGCTAAGAGTTTGGATAGTATTATTAATATTTATAATCCATGTGGCAAAACCCTATTCTTTTTGACTTATGCCCATCGAAATGGGGATTTGGGAATTTTGCAAAATGGAGGCACAGACACATACTGGGCTATGCAACAGCGAATTCGTGATGGATATATGGAAATTGCTGATTCATTGAATGCTGTGGTTTGCCCAGTGGGTTGGGCTTTTCGAGAGTGTAGGTTACAGTATCCAAATATTGAACTCTATATGTCAGATTTTAACCACCCTACTGATACGGGAACGTATTTAGCTGCCTGCGCGTTTTACTCCACTATTTTTCAAGACAGCTCCATAGGAAAACCCTATATTGGCAATATGCCCCTTAATAAGGCTACAATACTACAAACTATAGCTACGCAAATAGTTATGGACAGCCTTACTCTTTGGAATATTGGCCCAAATACGAATACCGCACCTCTAGCAGCTTTTAGTTATTTTGATACTTTGCTAAAGGTTCATTTTGTTGATTCTTCAATAAATGCCAATAGTTATTATTGGAATTTTGGTGATGGAAACACATCATCTGTAGCAAGCCCAATTCATACCTACTCCACGGCAGGTAATTATACAGTAAGTTTAGGGGTTCAAAATGCCTGTGGTAGTAGTACTTCAGTGGAAAATATTCAGGTATATGCTAATAGTAATCCTCCAATCTGCGATTTTACTTTTATACAGAACGACCTTAATGTTAGTTTTAGTGATTCTTCGCAAAATGCAAATGCATATTATTGGGATTTTGGCGATGGTAGCAACTCAGCGCTTACAAACCCATCGCATATATATCAATCAGCAGGAA
>JAOZSY010000123.1 GCA_029939445.1 Bacteroidales bacterium | reverse complement strand
GATTTCTACTGAAGGAGTCTCTATATAGGTAGTATATATTTCCTTACTTAATTCACTAATATTTTTAGGAACATAATCAATACTAAATTTCTTATTTGCATCATTGCTCGTATTTAGGATTGCCTCCATCCAATAAAATATTTTATAAGCTCCAAGTAAAGGATACTTATAATTATAAAAAATTGGAATATCCTCGCAAGCATATGTAATCTTATGCTTTTTAGCATTTTTAATCAGTTTCAAATCTTTCAACATACTTGCAAGGTACTTCTCAAAGCTTTCCATTGAATAATTCAATTCTAAAAATGAAAAAGTTACATTATTAACATCGGTATCATTAAATACGTCAAATGATATACTATAATGCTTGCACAACTTTGACACTTCACTTATAGTTAATAACGTAGACCCTCTTAACCTACGGTAAGCACTATCTGAACTAATATCTAGCACTTCTGTTAACTCTGATACCAAATTAGTATTTGCAGGAATTATATCTTCTATTTTTCTAAGAAATTCATTTTGTTCCATATATCTTATTATTATATTTTAATAATATCAGAATTATTATTTGCGAATATCGCAAAAAATAGAATAATTAGCAACTTTATTTGATAAAATACTACTCTTAAAAAAGTATATAAATAAGTATTATCTGATAATATCAATCATATCAACCACTTAATACAAAAAGCCTTTTTGCAATTATTAGTACAGTAATTATAGTGAAGTTAACATATAACAATTATAAAGAAATATTGAAATTAGTTTTGCTGGAAATAATTATTAAGAATTTAATATTATTAACTAAAAGAACTAATTATGAAAAACTTCACAAAAGAATTAAAAGTAATTACAATTATTCTATTAAGCTTTCTATTAATTATAATAGGTAAAACAAGTTTTGCTTCTGAGCAGAATAAGGAAAGTGTAGCAGTAATAAATATAGGAGCTCAAGGCCTTAAAATTGAAATGCCTTTATTAACAAGTTTAGTAACTCTAGAACTTGAGCGATTAAATATATATGAGGTAATTGATAAGTATGATGTAATAAATCACATGAAGAAAAATGAGATTAAATTAGATATATCGTATGGAAAAACTGATTTAATTCAAATTGGTGAGCTTATGAATGTTAATAAAGTATTAAGTGGTAGTGCTGAGAAATATGGCAATAAAATAATAATTGTCTTTAGATTAATTGATATTAAGAGTAAGAAAATAGAAAAAGTTGATGTAATGGAATATTTGGATCAAGAAGAAGATATTCAACTAATGGTAAGGATATCAATCCATAATATTTTTGGTATAGAGAATGATGTAAACGTTGTTGATATGCTCTCAAACATAAATCTACCTTTATCAAACACAAAAAACAGAGTAAATTTAAGTGGTCCTAGATTTGGACTAACAACAACTACTGGCAATGTAGGCAAAAGACTTCAATCACCAAAAAGCGAGGGAGGCTACGATATGTTCCCTATAAACTCACTATTTGGTTACCAATTTGAAATACAATATGTTGCAGCAGGAGATTTTCAAGCTCTTTTTGAAGTAATTCCAGCATTCAACGCCTTAGAATCTGGATATATTATACCATCATTATCATTAATTAATGGATTCCGATTTAATAGATACGGGTTTGAATTCGGTATAGGCCCCGTTTTTAGATTAGTAAAAAAAGCTGAAGGTTTTTATGATGAAGATGGTAATTGGAATTTAAAGAGTGATTTTATTGATCCCCCAACGGATGTATATTATGTTAATCAAGTTGATAGCAGAGGATCTATTGAGCTATCTACTGGGTTAATTATTGCTGCCGGTTATACATTTAAATCAGGACATTTAAATTTTCCAATAAATGTATATATCTCTCCCAGAAAAGATGGTACAACCATTGGCTTAATATGTGGGTTTAATATTGCTAGATCAAAAAAAATTGAAACCAAAAAATAAGTATATAAACTCATTAAGCTCATAAAGAAAACACAAAGGAGTACCGAAAAATTCGGCACTCCTTTGTGCTTATACTGAGTATTATTAAATTTACCTGACTCATAAATCCCACTATTTTTTAGTTCAACAGATAATTCCCAACTAAAAAGGTAAGGAATATCCTATTTTGAATAGTTAATAAGTTCTTCTTCTTTTAATAACACCATTATTAACCTAATTTAACACACAAATTATATAAAAACTGTACTTCATTTTTTATATTTGCGCATCAAATTAAAAAACATAAATTTTTACATAAAAATATAGTTTTAAATTATGGAAATGGATATCAAAGAACTAAATGACCTTATACAAAAAGAGAGCTCTTTTGTAGATCTTATTGCAATAGAGATGGGAAAGATAATTGTTGGACAAAAATATATGGTTGAACGACTCATGATTGGTTTACTTTCTGATGGACATATCTTATTGGAGGGAGTCCCTGGTTTAGCAAAGACACTAGCCATTACTTCTTTAGCAAAGGTAGTAGATGCTAAATTTAGCAGAATTCAATTTACACCAGACTTACTTCCTGCGGATATTTTAGGCACAATGATATATTCTCAAAAGAAAGAAACCTTTGAAACTCGTAAAGGTCCTATTTTCGCAAATTTTGTATTGGCAGATGAGATAAATCGTGCTCCAGCAAAAGTACAAAGTGCATTACTTGAAGCAATGCAAGAGCGACAGGTTACTTTAGGAGAAGAAACATTCATACTACCAAAACCATTTTTAGTATTAGCAACGCAGAATCCTATTGAGCAAGAAGGCACCTATCCCCTTCCCGAAGCTCAAGTAGACCGTTTTATGCTTAAAGTTGTAATTGATTATCCTACAAAAGAGGAAGAAAAAGCAATTTTACGTTCACAAATTAGTAATACAAAACCTACAAATAATCAAATTCTTAAAACTGATGATATAATAAGAGCAAGAGAAGTTGTTAGAAAAGTATATCTAGACGAAAAAATTGAAAACTATATTACAGATATTGTTTTTGCAAGTCGTTATCCTGAAAAAAATGGTTTAGAAAAATTTAAAGACCTAATAAGCTTTGGAGGATCACCACGTGCTACCATAAGCATGGCTCTTGCTGCAAAGGCTTATGCATTTATCAAACGCAGAGGCTATGTTATACCTGAGGATGTACGTGCCGTTTGTGCTGATGTTATGCGTCACCGTATAGGACTTACATACGAGGCTGAAGCCGAAAATATAACTACCGAAGATATTATTAATGAGATACTAAATGCTGTAGAGGTACCATAGGTTAATTATTAATGATTGATTATTAATGTTTAAGGTATAAAGACTGATTACTATTTAATTTAGATAATGCAAGAGACAAAGGATATATTAAAACGGGTTCGTAAGATTGAGATAAAGACTCGAAGAATGTCGTCACAGATTTTTTCGGGACATTATCATTCTGCCTTCAAAGGCAGAGGCATGGCTTTTAGCGAAGTGCGTGAATATCAGTATGGCGACGATGTTAGAAATATAGATTGGAATGTTACAGCTAGATTTAATACTCCCTTTATCAAGATTTTTGAGGAAGAGCGAGAGCTTACTGTGATGCTATTAATTGACGTTAGTGCTTCAAATATGTTTGGCACCACTCAATCTTTTAAATCTGAACTTATTACCGAAATTGCTGCTGTATTATCTTTTTCTGCTATTCAGAATAATGATAAAGTTGGAGTAATTTTCTTTAGTAATAAAGTAGAGAAGTTTATATCTCCTGCCAAAGGGAAATCACATATTTTACGAATCATCAGAGAGATGATTGATTTTAAGGCTAGTGAGCAAGGAACAAATATTGAAGAAGCCTTAAGATATCTTACTAATGCAATAAAGAAAAAGTGTACAACATTTGTTCTTAGCGATTTTATGGACAATGACTTCTATAAGGCACTTCAAATTGCCAATAGAAAACATGATTTGGCAGTAATTCGTATTTCTGATAAAGGTGAGCGAGAGTTACCAAATATGGGTTTAATAAAAGTAAAAGATCCTGAGAATAATATAGAGAAGTATATTGATACTAGCCACTCTATGGTAAGAGCTGCCTACAAAAACTATTTTGATAAACAACAGCAAAAAAATACTGACATATTTAAGCGCTCAGGAGTTGATGCTGTTGATATATATACAGGTCAAGATTATATTAAACCATTAATTAAACTTTTTAAAATGCGAGAGAGTAGATTTTAGTAATCTGCATATCTAAATATTATACTATGAATACCATAAAACAATTTATATTTATTCTAGCAATCTTAATAATAGGTACGCCTGTTGTGGCTCAGCAATATAAAGCTACAGCTAGACTCGATACTAATATTATAATGATAGGTGATCAAACAATCCTTCATTTAACATTGCAACAGCCTAAAGACAAGACTGTTTATTGGCCTTCAATTGTTGAGAATATTGGGGAAAATATTGAGGTAATAGATATTACCGAAAATGACACTATAATTATTCCAGGTACTAATTTGGTGGATATAAAGGTAGACCTTACTATCACATCATGGGATACAGGGCTTATAAGTCTTCCTGCTCTTAATTTTATTTATGCACATATAAACGACTCAACGCAATTATCAGTTCAAACTCCAGAGCTAAAGATGTATATCGCCTATCTAAAGGTTGATATGGAGAAAGGAATTGCGGATATTAAGCCTATTTTAGAGGCTCCGTGGACATTTAAAGAAATACTTCCTATTATCTTATGGAGTTTACTAGTGATTTTTATTATTGGTATTTCGTACTATGTATATTATCGATGGAAAAACAATAAGCCAATAATTCCTCTTCCCAAAAAGCCTAAAATTCCTGCTCATATTATTGCTAATAAGGAATTGGATAAGCTTAAAGAAGAAAAACTATGGCAAAATAATGAAGCAAAAGAATACTACTCAAAGCTTATTGATATTTTTAGAACTTATCTAGAAAACAGAATGTATTTTGGAGCAATGGAAATGATAACTGATGAGATAATGCTTGAATTGCAGAAGAAAGAAATAAGTAAAGAGCTTCTTCTGGAAACCAAAAACATATTGGAAAACTCTGATTTTGTAAAATTTGCTAAGATTCAGCCAGTGGAATCAGAAAATATAGAAGCAATGGATTGGGCATATAAGTTTATTGAGCTTACTAGAATTAAGGAAGTTAAACCTGAAGAAAAGAAAGGAGCTAAAAAATGATAAATTTCTTTTCACAAATAGTATTTGCACAGCCTCTTTGGCTACTGGGTTTTATTGCTATTCCAGCATTAATTGCTAATTATTGGATAAAGAATAAAAGCCAGAATGCGTCATTGCAATTATCTAACTTAGAATGGACAAAAGGTCTTAAAACAAACTTAAGAACAAGGTTTCGTCATATTCCTTTTGCGCTTAGAATGTTAGCCGTATCATTACTAATTATTGTAATGGCAAGGCCACAGATATTTACCAAACAAAAACATACCAATATCGAGGGTATAGATATTATATTGGCATTAGACGTATCGGGCAGTATGCGAGCTATGGATTTAAAACCCAATCGTTTGGAAGCTGCTAAGGAAGTTGCAATTCAGTTTATCGATGGAAGACAAAACGACAGAATTGGTTTAGTAATATTTAGTGGAGAGGCCTTTACTCAATGCCCTCTTACTACTGACCATAATGTGCTAAAAAGCTTATTTACACCTATTGAAAGTGGTATGATTAAAGATGGTACTGCCATTGGTGATGGACTGGCTACCGCTATTAATAGAATAAAAGATAGTGAGGCCATAAGTAGAGTAATTATTCTACTTACCGATGGAGTCCAAAACTCTGGAAGCATTGATCCTATTTCGGCAGCAAATATAGCCAAGGAGTATGGCATAAGAGTTTATACTATTGGCGCAGGAAGTAAAGGTACGGCACCAATGCCTGTAATTACAAATTTTGGAGAGCAGGTAATGGATGTGGAAGTAAATATTGATGAAGAAATTCTTCAGAGGATTGCTAGCACAACTGATGGTAAATATTTTAGAGCTACAAGTAATAAAAGTTTAGAGAAGGTATATGCCGAAATTGACCAATTGGAAAAATCTAAAATTGATGTGAATATTTTTCAGAATAAATCTGAAGAATTTCTTGGTTTTGCAATAGCTGCTTTTATACTATTATTATTAGAACTACTATTACGACTAACTGTTTTTAGAATTAAACCATAATAAGAGTTTAAGATGAATATATTAAGATTAGAAAATCCGGACTTCTTATTTGCACTACTAATAATTCCAGTACTGCTAATAATATGGTATATACTTATAAAAGTACAGAAGAAAAGTTGGGCTAAATTTGGAGATATAAAGCTTATTAATAAACTAATGCCAATGGTAAGCTATAGGCGCAAAAATTGGCGTTTTATCATTTACATTTTTGCACTAAGCAGTTTAATTATTGCATTGGCAAATCCACAATTGGGTTCAAAACTTGAGAAAGTAAAGCGCAAAGGAATCGATATGATAATAGCTATTGATATCTCTAACTCTATGCTTGCTGAGGATATAAAGCCCAATAGATTAATAAGATCAAAGAGAGCAATATCGAAGCTCGTAGATAATTTGCAAGGCGATAGAATAGGCATAATTGTATTTGCCGGAAGTGCATATACTCAGCTACCAATTACAACAGATTATAGTGCTGCAAAAATGTTTCTTTCCACCGTAAGTACCGATTATATAAGTACGCAAGGAACTAGTATAGCTGCAGCTATCGATATGGGGCGACTAACTTTTGAGAATGAGGTTAATGACCAAAAAAATCAAGATCGCAATAAGGCTATAATTATTATTACCGATGGAGAAGACCACGAGGAAGGTGCTATAGATCAAGCTATAAAAGCCAAAGAAGAAGGTGTAAAAATATACACCATAGGTATGGGAACACAAAAAGGTGCCCCTATACCTAATATTAGAAACGGAAGGCGAACTGGCTTTAAGAAAGATAAGGAAGGACATACCGTTATCTCTAGATTTAACGAAGCTCTATTGCAAGAAATTGCTAAAAAAGGAGATGGAATATATGTAAGAGCTAATAATAGTAAATCTGGTTTGAAAATAATTCTTGATGAAATAAATATGCTTAATAAAACAGAAATAGAAACTCAATCTTTTAAAGATTATGAAAGTAGATTTCAGATTTTTGTTGCAATAAGTTTATTTCTACTAATTATTGAATTACTTATTTCAGAAAGAAAAACTAAGTTTAATATTTCAAAAATATTTGACAAAGACGATAAATAAGAAATGAAAAACATAAAACATATTATACTATTCTTCGTTGCTATATTTATTAGTTTGGCATCTCTTAATGCTCAAAATAGCATTAAAGCTACTAAGCTAATTAGAAGTGGTAATGTGGAGTATTCTGACAGTAATTTTATTGGAGCTGAGGAAAAATACCAATTAGCATTATTGGAGGATAAGGATAATTTTGATGCTAAATATAATCTAGCTAATACCCTTTTTAAACAAGAGCGATACGAAGAGGCCGTGGAGGCCTTTGAAGATTTAATAGAAAAAACTCCTGACAAAACTATGAAAGCCAACATTTACCATAATTTGGCAAACTCAAAATTGGCAAATAAAGATTTAGAAGGAGCAATTGAAGATTATAAAAATGCATTACGCCTAAAACCAGATATGCAGGATACACGATACAATCTACTTTATGCTATAAATGCTAAAGATCAACAGGACAAACAAGAGCAGAAAGACAATAAGGACAAGGATAAGGATAAAGGAGATAAGGACAAGGACAAGGACAAGGACAAGGACAAGGACAAGGA
>JAOZSY010000357.1 GCA_029939445.1 Bacteroidales bacterium | reverse complement strand
TCAGTCTGAGTGTTTTGAGAAAAAAAGCGAAGCTATTTTTCAAAAAATGTATCGAAGACGGCCTGTAAACTACTTGATAATTTAACATAAAGCAAGGTCCTCCTTTGACCCGTGCTGAGCTTAAACGAAGTGATAGGAAGTGGCAGTTTTGTAAATAGATTTTGCTATTTATAATTAATTTTAGTCAAAATTGACGGAGGATTGATTTACTTACTTGAAGATTGCATTATACTCATCAAATAATAAAAAAGCTTTGATAATCAAAAAAAAGTAGTAACTTTGTAATTACAAACAATAAAATTTAATTTTATGGAATTGTCAATAATACAAATCGGAAATTCAAAAGGATTCAGACTTTCTAAAATCTTAATTGAGAAATACAATATAAGAGATAAGGTTGAGCTTATTCTTGAAAAAGGATATATGATTTTAAAGCCCATTTCAAGTCCAAGAAAAGGTTGGGAGGAAGCATTTAAGGAAATGAAAGAAAATGGAGACGATCAACTTTTATTCAATGATGTTTTGGAAAATGAAAATCTAGAAGAATGGATTTGAAACAATATAAAATAGTTTTAGTGAATCTTGACCCAACTATGGGGAGTGAAATCAAAAAAACTCGGCCATGTGTTATTATTTCACCTGATGAAATGAATAAACATCTTCGTACAATTATTGTTGCGCCTATGACTACAACATCCAGAAAGTACCCGACTAGAATTGAGGTAAAACATGACAGAAAAATTGGGTGGATTGTAATAGATCAAATTCGTACTATAGACAAACAAAGAATAATAAAAGTTTTAGGAAGATTGTCGCAACCAGAAATAAAAGAAGTAAAATCAATTATAAAAGAGACATTTGTAGAATAAAAGAAACTAGAAGTCAAAACAATATGCAAAGACATTAAACTAAATAGTACATACCATGAAGAATCTACTAATACTAGTCTTATTATTTATATCATTTTTGGTTAAAGCTCAGGAAAAACAATTAACAGATGAAGAAAAGATTTACGGACTATCGTTAATTTGGCAAGAAGTAAATTATAATTACGCCTATATGGAGAATTATAATTTGGACTGGGATAGTGTATATACGGCTAATATTCCAAAGGTAATAGCTGCAAAAAATCTTACCGAATATTATTCCATTTTATCTAGTATAATTAACTCTTTTCATGAAGGACATACTACCGTATATTCACCTTCAGAAGTGCAAAAGATGTATGGTTATGTGCCAATAAGTATGTCGTATATAAATGGTAAATATTATGTAACATCATATTCAACAGAGTATAAAGATGAAATTTCTATTGGAAGCATTTTAACGAGCGTCAATGGTTATGATGTGAATGATTATTTTGATAAATTCGTATTTCCAAATTGGAACCTAGCAGAACATATTGCAAAGAGACAAGCTGGAAGAGGTCATTTCTTTTTTGGTCCAATTAATAAAAAGTTAACCGCAATATTTCTAAATCCCGATGGTAAAACGGTTTCTCTAAAACTAAAACACCGTTCACGTTTTATTGAAGCTCCTGAAACGATTAAAGTGCCAAATATGTATAATAAGGACACTGCCTTTTTACATAAAAATTATGGTGCTGTTTCCTATATCCGTATTCAGTCTTTTCTGAATAGTATTGCAAGTACTTCATTCGCTAAAATAGTTGATAGTCTGAAAAACAGTAAAGCCATAATATTTGATGTGAGAGGTAATGTTGGTGGTAATTCTCAATATGCTACAGATATTATTTCATACTTTTCGGATAAAAAGTCCATGCCATTATGGTGGGGTAAACAAAAGGTCAATATGGGTTTTTATAAAACAGTTGGTGTATATAACTATTTGCATGGAGACTCTTTGGCAAAAGCTAAAAATTATTATGCTGACTATGTTACCTTATCACATTATGAGGGAGGTCAATATAGCTATCCTAACAACACAAATGGAGAGTTAAAAGATATACCCGTAATAGTTCTATGCAATTATCTTACAATATCATCAGCTGAGGCCTTCATTCTACAGCTAAAACATATAGCATCAGTTACCGTAATAGGAGAACCCACAGCAGGGAGTGCTACTATGGCCTTGGAGGTTCAGCTGCCTGGTGGCGGTGGATTTAAGATTGCCACAGTTAAAGCTCTTGATGAAAATGGAAAGCCCTATAAATATACACAGCCGGACATTACTCATATTCCGAGCTTTGAAGATGAAAAAACTGGTACTGACAGTGTGTTAAAAATAGCTATTGACTTTATTAATAATATGGATTAGTATTGAATAATTAATTCTCCGTTGTAGCGTAATTTTAGTATGTAGGTCAGTCTGAGTGTTTTGAGAAAAAAAGCGAAGCTATTTTTCAAAAAATGTAT
>JAOZSY010000356.1 GCA_029939445.1 Bacteroidales bacterium | reverse complement strand
AACTCCATCATTATAAGATATGATGGAGTTTTTTTATGCAATAAAATCAAATAATAAATCATAGCACTATAACTATAATATTGCTAAACAATTGATTAATAATATTTATCTTGTAATAACAGAATTAAAGTGGTATTTTTGCTAGTTGGTTCACAGTTCATTATCATTAATAATGAATCTATGATATTTAAACTTAAAAATAGCACTAGTCACTATATTATAAAAAGAATTCAATATGAAAAACAATTATCTACTCATTCTTTTTTTATTAGCTTTCACAGGAAGTTATATAAAATCATCTGGTCAAACATGTACAACTCCTACTACAACCACGGGTTCACGATGTGGTGAGGGAGCGGTAACTGTTAGTGCAACTAGTGTAACTGGATATTATCGTTGGTACGATGCTGCTACAGGAGGCAATATTCTTGGTAATGATGCCACATTTAATACTCCTATTATTTCTTCAACATCAACATTTTACGTTTCAGAGTTTAATAATGGCTCTGCCAACGACCTGTTAACATTTGATGGAACAGATGATTATGTTGCTATCGAAGATATGTATTTTAATAGCCCTGATCTAGAAATGATTACTATTGAAGCATGGGTAAATACAGGTATTAGTGGTGCTGGAGATTGGGATAATTGGTCTATTGTAGATTTTGATAGAAGTGAATACTTCAATGTATATGTACGTGGAAGTGATGGATTCGTGGGTTTTTCAACAACTGATAACGTCAATGGTACTGATGACTTTAATGGTGCAACTGCAGTAAACGATAATAGTTGGCATCATATTGTAGCGGTATATGATGGAACTGACAAGCTAATATATGTTGATGGAGTTTTGGACGCAACCAAAACAAATCCACATGGTGGTAATGATTTAGGAACAGGATTAACAAGATATGGATTTTTAGGTGATGGATCGGAGTCTGATAGTTATAATGGCTCAAGAAACGAGATCTACTATGATGGCAGTATTGATGAAGTTAGAGTATGGAGTACTGTAAGAACAGCTAGTGAAATTAGTAGTAATAAAAATAAGTGTGTACTCGAAGGACAAGAAGATTTAATGTTGTATTATCGTATGGATGGTAGTGGCTCGGATAATACTCTTATTGATTATAGTGGAAATAATTATAATGGTACTCTTTTCAATATGACTTTGCCTGGTGCGTGGGGCACAGGAAATACTTTAACTGATTGCCCAACTTGTGAAAGTTCTAGAGCGACAGTAAGCGCAGAAATTAAACCTGCTCCCGCTGTTGATTTAGGTGCTGATAAATGCATATCAACTGCCAGTACTATTTTAGATGCTGGAGCTGGATTTACTTCATATTCTTGGAATACTGGAGCAACAACTCAAACAATAACTGTTAATACAAATGGTTCTTATTCTGTAGACGTTACTCATGCTACAAATGGTTGTATTGGCCATGATGGCATTTCGGTTAGTCTTCTTTCTCAGCCCAGCGCAACAGATGAAGACAGATGTGGTGAGGGAACTTTAGACCTTGCTGTTAGTAGCCCTTCCTCAACAACTTATCAATGGTATACTGCTTTAACTGGTGGTACGGCAGTAGGTTCAGGTGTTGACTTTACAACACCTAGCATATCTTCTACAACCTCGTATTTTGTTAGTGAAATAGATAATACTCAATATAAAGAAGCTCTAAATTTTGATGGAAGTAACGATAAGATTGCCATTGATGGCTTAACCTATAGCGAAACTAATTATACAGAAATGACTGTAGAAGCATGGATTCGCACTTCTGATGCAAGTAATCAAATTATTGCTTCTTATGATAGAAGTGAGTATTGGCGATTAGAGGTAAACGGAGACGGTGGTGGTAATGGACAAATAGGGTTTGATGTTTATACCGATGATGGACAATTAGATTTTGGTAGCACTTCAACAATTAGTGATGGTGATTGGCATCATATTGCAGCGGTGTATGATAATGGAAGTGTAAAAATATATATTGATGGTTATTTAGACGCTTCTACAACCAAAGGAACAAAGTTTGGCAAGGGGACTGTTCGCTATGGCTTTATAGGAACAGGTTCAGAGGCCACTGTTTTTAATGGAACCTCTACTCCTGCAAGTATTTTTAATGGTGATATTGATGAGGTTCGTATTTGGAATGTTGCTCGTAATATTACACAAATACAGAATTATAAAGATGAATGTTTATTAGGAACAGAAACTGGACTTCAGGCTTATTATAAAATGGAGGATGGAAGTGGAAGTGGGATCTTAGAGGATCGCTCAAGCAATGGTAACCAAGGTACATTAGTTAATATGGATAACAATAATGCTTGGATAAATACTGGGGAAAATATAGAATGTTCGTGTGGAGAGAGTGATAGAGAAG
>JAOZSY010000355.1 GCA_029939445.1 Bacteroidales bacterium | reverse complement strand
TCAGATTCTTTTCAAACTAGGACTTAGGGGCACCTATACAGAAATATCATCATGGCGATTTGCAGGCAATAAAGAGCTTAGTGGAACTCAAATAGATATGCTTATTAATAGAAAAGATGGAATTGTAAATCTTTGCGAAGCCAAATTCACAGAAAAAGAATTTATTGTTACTAAAGAATATAGTAGCAAACTACGACAACGAAGAGCAATATTTGAGCACGTTAGCAAAACAAAAAAAGCTGTTGTAACAACACTTATTTCAACATTTCCTGCAATAAAAAATGAATATTACTTTGAAGAGATTAACTCTGAAGTAGAGATGGAAGATTTATTTGTGAAATTATAAGAATATGGAATGTGTGATGTGAGTTATGTGTGATGTGGGTTATGTTTGCCATTACAAAGATTAATCAAAAAGCCCCCTCTATGTGTTCTATGTAACTATGTGTCTTATGTGGTTCATTTTTAAAAAAAAACACTATAGATTCAACAATTAAAGCATTCAACAAAAAGCATATCTTTGCGCGCTCAAAACAAAAATAAGATTTTATGATTTCCATTGACGGATTAGCAGTAGAGTTTAGTGGTAAAACACTTTTTAAGGATATAAACTTTGTAATAAATAACAAAGATAGAATCGCCTTAATGGGCAAGAATGGTGCTGGTAAATCCACTTTGTTAAAAATAATTGCTGGGGCGCAGCAACCCACTAGAGGCAAGATTTCAGCTCCCAAAGACGCTATTATCTCATACCTACCACAGCATTTAATGGAAGAAAGCAATCGCACAGTTTTTGAAGAAAGTTTGCAAGCTTTTTCGGAAAACCTAGAGATGCAGAAGCAAATGGATGAGCTTAATAATCAACTAAGTAGCCGTACAGATTATGAGTCTGATGAATATTACGCTATTATTGAACAGGTTTCGGAGCTTAGCGAAAAAATGTACTCTCAAGCAGAAATAAATTATGATGCCGAAGCAGAAAAAGTGCTTTTAGGGCTTGGTTTTACAAGAGGTGATTTTACAAGGCCATGTGGTGAGTTTAGTGGAGGATGGCGTATGCGTATAGAACTAGCCAAAATATTGCTTCAAAATCCTGACTTAATACTGCTTGATGAGCCCACAAATCATTTGGATATAGAATCGGTACAATGGTTAGAAGATTTTCTTGTAAATAGCGCGAAGGCAGTTATTGTAATCTCACATGATAGAGCTTTTATCGACAGGATTACTACCCGTACCATTGAAGTAACTATGGGTATGATTTACGATTATAAAGTCAACTATTCTAAATACCTAGGCTTACGAGAAGAGCGCAGAGAGCATCAGCAAAAAGCAGCTGAGGAACAAAGAAAATTTATTGCAGACAATCAGTTATTTATTGATAGGTTTAGAGGTACATTTTCTAAAACCAACCAGGTAAATTCAAGAATAAAAATGCTTGAAAAATTAAAGATAATAGAAGTAGATGAGGTGGACACATCACGATTAAGACTTCGCTTCCCTCCTTCGCCACGCTCTGGGAAATATGCTGTAATTACTGAAGATTTATCCAAATCGTATAGCAATAATCTTGTTTTTGATAAAACAACATTAAGTATTATACAAGGAGAGAAAGTAGCCTTTGTTGGAAAAAATGGAGAAGGTAAATCTACTCTTGTAAAAGCCATTATGGGACAAATAGATTTCGACGGAGAGCTTAATATTGGTCATAATATAAAAATAGGATATTTTGCACAAAATGAAGCTAGCCTACTCGATGAAACATTAAATGTATTTGACACCATTGATGAAGTTGCAAAAGGTAGCATAAGAACAAAAATTAGAGACTATCTGGGAGCATTTATGTTTAGTAAGGACGATTGGGAGAAGAAAGTTAAGGTGCTATCTGGAGGAGAGCGAACTCGTTTGGCAATGATAAAATTACTTCTTGAGCCAGTAAATCTTCTTATACTCGATGAGCCAACAAATCACCTTGATATTCGTACTAAAGATATACTCAAACAAGCACTTATGGACTATGATGGAACTCTTATTTTAGTTTCTCACGATAGAGATTTCCTTAATGGAATGGTAAGTAAGGTATTTGAGTTTGGCAATAAACGTATAAAAGAACATTTTGAAGGAATAGAAGAATTTCTTGAAAGGAAAAAGATGGAACATTTAAAGGATTTAGAAACTTCCGGCAAATAGTAATTCATGCCGTTCAAAAAAATATTCTTTATATTATTATCTGCGATTTTAGATTTTTAGGCAATAATTACAACCTGCATAATACATAAATCTAATTATTTAGTATGTATTTAAAATATAAATACAAAAAATACAATATACATAATGGCATTTACAGCCCTAAGCTCATTGAGTTTCAGCGCCATACATAATGCCAC
>JAOZSY010000354.1 GCA_029939445.1 Bacteroidales bacterium | reverse complement strand
ATAATTATTCTAAGAAAGGCAAAATTAAATCTGAATATAAGAAAGAATATGATGGAGATTTGTTAATAATGTCTAGCGTATATTATCAAGGTAAACTAATTATGAATTATAAGATGGATTTTGAGACTAAGTATTTATAAGCCGACTAAATTGTAGAAATAATATTCGAAATCAGGATAGGGCCTATAAGCAGACTAAAGAGAGAATAATCTTTGAAGTCTGCTTTTTTATTTTAGTATAAAAAGCCAAATAACCATAGTGGTATTTTATTAAAAACACCTACCTCTATATCATCAATGGCTAGGTATGCATTATCAACATCTGCTATTTGAGAAAAATCTTTATTCTTGCCTCCCACTTCAAATGTATATTTATCATCCACATAAAAATCAGATTCCTTGGATGCAATTATGCTGTATTTGGTCGATACTTGGTTATAAAAGAAAACTTCTCTTGCTGTTCCCAAGGAGCTATTTCTACGCTCCAAAGCATAATTAAGATTTGTATTATTAAGATAAACCTTAGCTGGCTTTTTAAGTATATGACTCCCCTTTGGCGTTTTCTCAAGAGTATTAATAATTTCAGCTTTCTCCAAATAAGTAAGATATTTTAAAAATGTGCGCTGATCGGTAATGCCAATATTTTTTCCCACTTTAGTTAGGTTTGGCACATAAGGAGCAGAGCTAGAAATTACTGCCAATAGCTTTTTCATTTTCTCCACACTTGTAAAAGGGATATTCATAACTTTGGGAATATCAACTTCCAAAACCATCATTAACACATTGCGTAACCTATCAAAATATTTATACTCATTTTCGCCATAAAAAGCATAATAACCTTTCAGTAAATACTCCTTAAAATGCTTTAGTATAACTGTATCTGAAGATATCTCTGATGACAATTTAGTATAATCAGTCACTATCTCCTCAATGGTTAAAGCCCTGTATTTAAGGATATTATTAAACTCTAGATACTCCCGAAAAGATAAGCCATTCATATGATAAGGACTAACTCTACGACTCAAATCACCCAAGCCCTTATTAAGCATAATTATTGAAGATCCTGAATACACCATTCGTAATTTAGGATAACGATCGTAGGCTGCTTTTATCTCAATGGACCAATCAGACTTTGGGTGCAAGGGCATATATTTATGTACTTCGTCAATAAATAAATGCAAACCACCAAGCTTTACAAATGTATCTATTGTATCAATAAGACTATGCGTGAAAAAATAAGGATCATCAAGCGAAATATATAATGCAGTAGTATCACCTTTTTTATAATGCGACTTTAGGTATTGAAGCATCATTGTTGTTTTACCAACACCTCGTGACCCAATAATACTTATTAAGTGCGCATCCCAATTTACCTCATCATGCATTGATCTAATAAATTTATTAGAAATACTGTCTATTACCCTATTATATAGTTCATATAAAAAATCCATAGTACAAAGATAGTATTATTTTGTTATCTATTACATATATTTTAATATTATTATGTTTTGTATTACATTTTAAGTATATTAATAATGTAATCTATTACATAAAATAGTAGTGTATTTACATAATATTACATATTATAAAAGTAAAATTATAATAATTTGGACTATGGAAAGAATTTACACCTTGAATATTTGAGATATATTATAATTTATTTATCAGCAAATTTGAATTATGCGTGGTATTATTTCTGTATTTTTGAGAATCTTTATTTTTTAATTTTCTTCTTAGTTTTCTTCTTCATTACAGAATAACCAAACTTGCCAATATGATCGCCTAGCTCATAATAATTGCCATGGGAATATGCAATAAGGCCAGCTTTTTTCATATCAAAGGCGCCAGTTTCTACATCAAGGAATTGCTCATCGGCGTGCACTCTTAATACTTCAGCGATAAACATATCGTGAGAACCCAAGGGAATAACTTGAGTCACCTTACATTCAATATTTATAGGTGATTCCGCAATCATAGGGCATGCAACAAACTCAGCCTCACTAGGAGTTAATTTCATTTCATCAAATTTATTAAAATCCTTACCCGACTTTACACCACACCAATCAGTTGCAAAAGCCATTTTTTTATTGGTAAGATTGATAACAAACTCACCTGTTTCTTTAATAATATTGTATGAATGACGCGACGGGCGTACCGATATATAAACCATTGGTGGATTTGTATTCACTGTACCTGTCCATGCGATAGTTATTAGATTCCATTCTGCTTTCTGAGAACCACAGCTTACAATTACAGCAGGCAAAGGATATACCATTGTACCAGGTTTCCATTTAACTTTCGACATATTAAATAACTTTGAGTAAAACTTTGATGAAATAGAATATTTATACCGCTTGCATTATAACATATACAAGATATGAAACATACG
>JAOZSY010000353.1 GCA_029939445.1 Bacteroidales bacterium | reverse complement strand
GGGAAATGTTGGCTTTAAAGACATTGATAATAAGATAAATATAAATATTTATCCTAATCCTTCTCAAAAGAGTATTTCAATAGATATCGATAGTGAAATAAATATTACGGAGATTGTTATTTTTGATCTAATGGGAAGAAAAATAAAGGATATTTCTCCATCAAATACAAACCCTCAATTAGTTGATATTTCTGAATTAGAAAAAGGTGTATATGTTTTACAGTTATTTGATAACGAAAAACAACTAGCTACTAAGAAAATAATTCTAGAATAACATAGAAGCTTTATTCTATATAGAACTTTAATAGAAATAAAGCAGCAAGTATATACATTACTATAGATATATCTTTAAATTTGCCAGAGAATATTTTTATAAATACAAAGGATAATATTCCAAATACAATTCCTTCGGCAATACTATAAGCAAGTGGCATCATAATAATGGTGAAGAATGCCGGTATAGATTCTGAATAATCATTAAAATCTATACTTAGTATTGGAGTCATCATAAATACGCCCACAATAAATAATGCTGGAGCTGTTGCTGCACCTGGTACCATAATAAAAAATGGAGCAAAGAATAGTGCTAATAAAAACATTATAGCTGTAGAGAAAGCAGTAAGTCCTGTTCGCCCACCTTCTGATACGCCTGCCGCACTCTCTACGTATGTTGTTACAGTAGAAGTTCCTATAATTGCACCAAATGTAGTTCCAATGGCATCTGCAAAAAGTGCTTGCTTGGCTCGTGGAATTTTACCAGCTTTACTAAGCATCCCTGCTTTATCCGTTACGCCAACTAATGTGCCTACGGTATCAAACATATCCACAAAGAGGAATGTAAACAGAACAATTAGCATATCTACAGTAAGTATTTGACTGAAATCAAACTTAAAAAAAATGGGTTCAATTGACGGAGGAAGGCTCATAATTCCGTTTTCAGGAAAATGCGTTACTCCTAATACTAAAGCGGTAACTGTAGAAGTAAATATTCCTAATAATAAAGCTCCTTTAACTTCTAGAACCAAAAGAACAACAGTAATAAGTATCCCCGATAATGCAACAATAACTGTTGGAGATCTCATGTCGCCTAATCCCACTAATACAGCATCGTTATTTACTATTATACCGGCATTTTGCAAGCCAATAAATGCAATAAATAATCCAATACCAGCAGAAATAGCATGCTTTATATTTTTGGGAATAGCATTAATAATCATCTCTCTAATATTAAAAGCCGTTAGGACTATAAATATTATTCCTTCAATAAAAACAGCAGTAAGAGCAAACTCCCAAGTATAGCCCATTGTTAAAACAATAGTATATGCAAAAAATGCATTAAGACCCATCCCTGGAGCAAGAGCAAAAGGAAGTTTGGCAATAATTGCCATAACCAAGGTTGCAACAATTGCACTTAGAGCAGTAGCCGTGAATAAAGCTTCTTTATCCATGCCAGTAACTCCTAATATACTAGGGTTTACAGCAAGAATATATGCCATTGTCATAAATGTAGTTATTCCTGCAAGAATTTCTGTTTTAATACTATGCTTACTCTTATCAAAGCCAAAAAGTTTTTCTAACATGATTTCTGTATTTAAGGTTTAAAAGGTATATTTCATTGCTATAGTAGGGCGAATATAAAAGCCCTCCAAATTGCCAAAGTTATTACTTATTTCTACTTCACTACCTATGCTAAAATGCTCGGTGGCATTAAACCAAAATTGTGGTTCTGTAAGAAAAATGTACTCAGCATCAACTGTTCCGTCGAAGTTGAAATCGGAGTCTTCTTTCCAGAAATCTGCAAAGCCAGTTAAGCTTAGTTTATTATCAAAGAAATGTGCAAACCATACTGTAGTAAGTTGGAAAGACATCTTATTTTTATCAATAATAGTTTTATAAAGCACTTTAAAAGCAATTCCTTTGGAAAAATCTGAGGAATTAATAGAATAGTCTAAACCAAGCAAATAAGCATCGTTAATGCGATAAGCCACATCACTGCCGTTTACAGCAAATCTGCCAAAGCCTCCATCATACTCTATATGTATTCCTAAGGGCATTTTTTCAGTTTTAAGTACTCTAGCTATTTCCCAATATGCCATTGTAACTCCTTTTGATCCACCAGAATAGTAGTCCATGTCAATAAAGAAAAATGTATTGCCGTAACTGTCAGGTTTAAACATCTCTACAGTTGTTGTAACAAATTTACGGTCTTTTCCTAAATCATAGTGAATTTGTACATTCTGTGAAAATGATATGATACTGAATGACATTATTAGTAAAAGTAATAGTGTTGTTTTCATATGTTTAAAATTTATTAAGTCTGTGATACCTGCCTGCCGCAGGCAGGTGCAGTCACATGAAAAAAATAATCATTGCCTTGTGAGTTAAATAATTA
>JAOZSY010000010.1 GCA_029939445.1 Bacteroidales bacterium | reverse complement strand
TCAAATATGGAACTCATAATTCTTTTTCAAAAAAAGCTATTGTGGCATTGCTAAAAATCGGAAATAGCTGATTTGACATAGGTTCTACAAGAAACTCAACTCCTTTTTCTTTAAGAGCATCGGCAATAGTTGATGCCATTTTATTTGCATGCAAAGCTATATTATAAAACAAATCATCTTGAAATAATGCTAAAAATTGAATTCCAATGGTTCTGCTTTTTGATGTTAAAGCTCCTTTTTGTTTCAAATAATACTCAAAATCTAATTGCAAATCCATATTATTAATAACAATTGCCTCACCCAAAAGAGCACCATTTTTAGTACCTCCAATATAAAATACATCGGTATAAATACCCATATCTTTCAATGAGACATCATTGCCAGCACTTGTTAAAGCAGCTCCTAACCTTGCTCCATCAACAAATAAAAGTAGATTATTAGACTGACAAAATGAATACAATTCTATTAACTCTGATTTATTATACACAGTACCAAGTTCCGTAGAGTTTGATATATAAACCATTCTTGGCTTCACCATATGTGGGTTTCGACCATGATAATCTAACTGAAACTGTATATCTGAGATTTTTAGTTTACCATCAGCACTGTGGCAAGTCAATATCTTATGACCTGTATTCTCAATAGCTCCCGTTTCATGAGTATTAATATGACCAGTATCAGCAGAAATAACCGCCTCATGAGGTCTTAATAATGAAGATATTACAATTAGATTAGCTTGAGTTCCACCAGAAACAAAATACACTAATGAGTTTTCATTCTGCATTTGTGCTTTTATCAACTCTTTTGCTTTCTGCGAGTATTCATCATAACCATAGCCTTGTTGCTGAACCATATTAGTAGTTTGCAATATATCTAATACTTTTGGGTGACAACCTTCGCTATAGTCGTCCTGAAATCTATATTTAGTCATAATTGTGAATCTCATTATTATTAAACGCTACAAAGCTAAAAAATATACTG
Source organism: Bacteroidales bacterium (assembly GCA_029939445.1). Taxonomy (GTDB): domain Bacteria; phylum Bacteroidota; class Bacteroidia; order Bacteroidales; family UBA1556; genus UBA6267. The sequence goes on along the minus strand of JAOZSY010000010.1, from coordinate 23,880 downwards.
CACAAAAAAAGCTTAATAATTAATTATTAAGCTTTTTTTGACCGACAGTATAATAATACTATTTGTTCTCTTTATTCTCTTTATCCTTGCCATTAAACATATCGCCAAGCAAGTAGCCCACTGCTGCTCCCCAAGCCACCGAAGCATATGGATTTGAGCTAATTGCACAACCTCCAGAAGAACAACCTACCTCAAGATAATAGAAATAGCCACCAATAGATCCTAATACAAACCCTATTAAAGAGAAAAGCGTAAATACTTTTAGATACTTACGCTTCCAAATATTTTGTTCTGCATCCATTACAAATAACGATTTACAACATCAATTAAAATTTGCTTCGTTTGTAGTCCTACTAATCGTTCAACTACCTTACCATCTTTAAAAACAATAATTGTAGGAATAGAACGCACATGATATTCACTAGCAGTTTGTCTGTTTTTATCAACATCAAGTTTTCCTATAGTAGCCTTATCTCCAAAACTAACAGCTACTTCTTTAATAATTGGAGCTTGACGACGACAATGACCACACCAAGTAGCCCAAAAATCGACCAATGTTACACCTTTACTTATACTTTTATCAAAATCATTATCAGTTAAGTTTACTGGCTCAACAACTTCTTTGGCAACAACAGTCTTTTCCTGTTCAGTAATAGTTTCAACTTCACTTTCGTCAATAAAGCTATAACTATTTGTGGAAAATAAACCCGCTAAGGCAAAGATACTTAGGCCTATTGCAATAAATTTAGTTTTAATCATTTTGTTCATTATTATATATATTAAGTTCTTTTTCAAGTAAATCTTTAGAAACTAACTCACTAAATCTGAATTCCTCAACACCTTTCTTATATATAATCATCGTTGGAATATTTCTTACGCCTAATTTTTGAGAAAGCCATCTATTGTCATCAATATTCATATTTAGAATATTGATATTATTGACTGCTGCAGTAGATATATTTTTAAGAATACTATTTTGAACTTTACAGGATTCGCACCAAGGTGCTAAAAATAGTACTAATGATGTATTATTATTAATTTCAGAATTCCAACTTGGCGTATTAACTTCTTTAATATTTAACATCAATCTTAAAATAATCTATTACTTTAATCGAAATGCAAAGAAAAATAAAATATTGCCACAGCCTACTTTTGAATGGGAAAATAAATATAAAAAACCTTAAAGAGCTTGTAGTATACCGTTAACTTAGTAAAATAAATCCAAAATAATTAATAAAAATAAAAATAGTTACCAATAACAAGCTGTATTTTAGCCTATTAAATAAAATATCAAATAAATACAAAGTTTTTATTGTTTAGTTCAAAAAAGTTAGTATCTTTGCCGCTTAAATATTAATAAATTATACAATGAATAAAGGAACAGTAAAATTTTTCAATGACACCAAAGGATTTGGTTTCATTACAGAAGACGATACAAACAAAGAATATTTTGTACACGTATCAGGATTAATTGATGAAATTCGCGAAGGCGATAGCGTAGAGTTTGATTTGAAAGAAGGCAGAAAAGGTTTAAACGCCGTTGACGTAAAGGTAGTTTAATCCTACAAGAATTTATATCAGTTAAAGCTTGCTCCGAAACGGAGCAAGCTTTTTTTTTGCACATATCTAAAATAATAAATAAATTTTGTTTCTTTGCACTATGGAAAAACCAGAACATAAATCAGGCTTTGTAAATATATTAGGAGCCCCAAATGTAGGTAAGTCAACACTTATGAATGCTATTATGGGTCAAAACCTTAGCATAACAAATAAGAAAGTTCAGACAACGCGCCACAGGATAATGGGATTCCTTAATGATGATAACTATCAGATTGTATTTTCGGATACTCCAGGAATAATAAAAGATCCTAGTTATAAACTTCATGAAGCAATGATGAGTTTTGTGGAGTCGGCACTCGAAGATGCTGATATCTTTCTATATGTTACTGAGATTAAAGCTAAGATGCTTCATCCAGAAGTGGTTGAAAAAATAAAAAACTCCAGCGCTAAGGTTATTGTTGTTATTAATAAAATTGACGAATCCAATCAGGAGGAAGTTGAGAAGAAAGTTGCTTATTGGAAAGAGATATTACCAGAGGCAATTATAGTTCCGCTTTCTGCTCTTCATAAGTTCAATACAGATGGTTTGCTTAGTGTAATTCTTCGCGAGTTACCAATAGGACCAGCATATTACCCAAAAGATCAACTTACTGATAAAACTATGCGCTTTTTTGTTCAAGAGCTTATTCGTGAACAAGTTCTTATACAATATAAGAAAGAGCTTCCCTACTCTACCGAGATAGTTGTTGAAGAATATAAAGAGCAGGCTCATCGCATTGACATTAGAGCTAATATATATGTGATTAGAGAAACTCAAAAGATGATTATTATCGGTAAGGGTGGCCAAGCAATAAAAAGCCTTGGTATTGAAGCCCGAAAAAATATTGAAGAGTTTACAGGAAAACATATTCACCTAGATCTTACTGTAAAAGTAAGTAAGGATTGGCGCGAGAACGACCGTCAATTAAAGAACTTTGGATATAATGATCAGTAAAAAACTACTGTAATAATAAACTTAATAAACCTGCAATATTTTTGATGAATATTGCAGGTTTTTTTTTAGTTTTATAGCTTGTATATATATAAAAACACTAAAATAATAAATAATAGATAACTACTTTTATATGAGGATATTAACTCTTGCAGTATCACTTATTCTTTTTAATACTATTTCTTTTTCTCAAAAGATAGAAAGGTATTCAGGCATTTTTTTTAATGGTCAAGATATTAAAGGTGATGCAAACTTCTCATATTATACTGATAATAAGAATAATCAAATTAAAAGCGGCTCCTTTAGATATTCTGCTAGAGAAAAAAATAAGAACTGGCATTATAGTCATAATATAAATGGCAAATACGACGAAGGAATGAAAATTGGAAAATGGAGTTATACATTAAATTCTAAAGAAAAAAAGATTGATAAAGAAGGATACTTTTATGATATTACGGTTAGCCTAACTGCCAATTATAATCAAGGAATACCTGAAGGCCAATGGGATTACTCTTGCTATATTTTCAAATATAAGAAAGAAATGGTATCGGGAAGGCCACGAAAAACTAAGAAAAATATTATAAAGGATCTAAACATTACACTTAACTGGAATAAGGGCAAACTTACTGATTCACTTATAATTACCGATAAGGTTGGAGAAAAAATAATTGTACCTATGAATGAATATGGAGTTATAAAAGGAACAATGACAATTGCTAATAAAACTGAGAATACTATTATAAATTATGATAAGGGCGTTGAAACTAGATATATTTACGGACAGGATACTATTGAAAATCTAGAATATACTACTTACATTACAATTGAAGATAAAGAAGCTAGAGTTAAAAAACTAAAGAATAGCTATCTCTATAGAGAAAGCTGCATTATTGAGGATTTAATAATCGATAATATCTTTAATAATGAGTATTTTCTTTACAAATATATTGAAGGTGACAAGCTACTTAAATCAACCAAGACATTTGGAGACTATACTGTTTCGCTAAAAGGATTATACTATTATGATTTAGCTCCAATACCTACAATGGAAGAGAACAACATCTTTACTGCAATAGAAATAGCCGATGTAAAAACAAAAGAAGCATATTGGTTTAATAAGAAAGCTTTGAATAAAAATCCAAAAAACAAGAAACTATTAGATGATAAAAGGATTATTAATAGCGCTTTAAACGAGTACAGCACACTTAAATGCCATCTTAATATTTATAAAAAATACCTAAATTTACAGAATATAAAAAACAAAGCTAAATGTAATAGTTTACACTTTACTATCCCTGCAAATACTCGCTTTGAGTATTTACAACAGATCAAACATCAGTCAGATATTCAATATAAGAATTTATCAATACATAACTTATACCACTAAGCCATGGGAAAAAGAGAAGAAAATCAGGATGTTCTTAAGAATAATTTTAAAAACATTAAACTACCATTACCTAACGATAAAGATGGTGAGCAATTTGCAACTTTAATATATCGAAAATGCGAACAGCAAAGTCAGAAATCTATTTTATATGTTCATGGTTTTATTGATTATTTCTATCAGATTGAATTAGCTGATCATTTTAATAAATGGGGATATAATTTCTATGCTGTTGATTTGCGGAAATATGGTAGAAGCTTAATGGAATATCAACATCCAAACTATATCGAAGATATACATTCATATTTTGAGGAAATAGACTTATCCATAGAGATAATGCAAGAAGATGGTAATACTAACATCACACTTTTGGGCCATAGTACTGGCGGACTAATAAGCTCGCTTTATGCTCATCATCACAATAATATTGATGCTCTAATACTTAATAGTCCGTTTTTTGAAATAAATGTACCTCCACTTATAAAATCACTTTCTCCAATAGTGGCTTTACTTGGCGCTATATATCCTTATGGTTCAATGGATAGCCTGACAGAACATTATCCTGAAAGTCTTCATAAGGATTATAAGGGAGAATGGAATTTTAATACTGATTGGAAGCCTACAACAAGCTTTCCAACATATTTTGGTTGGTTTAGAGCTATTAGAAAAGCTCAAAAAGAACTTCAGGCTGGACTTAATATAAAGTGCCCTGTATTAGTTATGCACTCCGACAAATCGTATAAAGGTAAAACTTGGGACGACATAATTTATATTTCTGATGGCGTATTAGACGTTGATGATATTGATAAATATGCTGATGTAATTGGAAATAATATTACTAAAATTGAAATAATAAATGGTATTCATGATTTAGTATTATCAAAAAAGGAAGTGCGAGACAATGTATACTCGCAAATGAAAAATTGGATAGATAATTTATAATAAAGAATGAAACAAACATTATTATTAAGCCTTTTTATTGTATTTAGCTTTAATCTTTTTGGTCAATATACCAAAGTGACGGGTTTAGTAATCGACTCTATTACTGAGGAGGTATTACCTTTTGTAAACATTCAAATTATTGGAAGCAATGCTGGTGCAACAACAGGTTTTGATGGTAAGTTTATTATAAAAAGTAAAGCAAATTTCGATAGTATTTTAGTTAGTTATATTGGCTACCAAAGTCAGACTATTGGAATAAAAAGAAATTCTTTCCAATCAATAACCATAAAACTTAAATCAACAAAAACGGAGCTCAAAGAAGTTGTGGTACATGCAAAAGAAAATCCTGCACATATTATTCTCCGCAAAGTTATTGCTAATAAACGTATTAACTCATCCTATAATTTGGATGCGTATGAATATAAGGTTTACAATAAAATACAAATGGATGCCAATAATATTACAGATGATTTTAAAAACCGCCGAAGCCTAAAACCTTTTAAATTTATTTTTGATAACGTTGATACATCTACTATTAATGGAAAATCGTATTTACCATTATTGCTGACAGAGAGCGTATCGGATATATATTACAGAAGAAATCCTGAGGAGTTTAAAGAAACAATTACAGCCTCTAGAGCCTCTGGTATTAAGAATAAAAGTGTTACTCAGTTTCTTGGCAAAATGTATCAAGATATTGATATTTACGAAAACTATATGGGTATTTTTAGGTTAAATTTTGTAAGTCCAATTGCCGATTTTGGATTAAGAACCTATAAATATTACCTGATTGACAGCGCTACTATTGATGGACACTGGTGCTATCAAATAATGTTTAAACCTAGACGAAAACAAGAAGCTACATTTACAGGAGAAATATGGATTACTGACACCACATTTGCTGTCAAAACTATTGATATGAAGATTAATAAGGTGAATATCAATTTTGTAAATGCAATGGCTATTTCACAAAGCTATCAACTCATTGATAGGAAATATTGGATGCTTAAACGAGATAATTTTGTTATAGATTTTAATGTCATAGAAAAATCGAGGACGGTAACAGGTTTCTTTGGACATAAAACAAGCATCTATAAGGATATTCTGATTAACAAAACAAGACCCGATGAAGATTATAAATCTAATGTTGCTGTAAATGTGGGCGAAGGAGCATGGGATAGGTCAAAAGAATATTGGGATAGCACTCGTTTTGAAGATCTTAACCAAGAGGAAACAAAGATTTATACAATGGTAGATACTATAGTCACCCTTCCTGCTTTTCGAAACCTATACGATATGGTGGTATTGGTTACTACTGGTTATTATAGCACCGACTTTTTTGACTATGGCCCATTTACACGAACATATAGCTATAATGGAGTAGAAGGTCATAGATTTAGAATTGGAGGAAGAACAAGTAATCGTTGGAATGATAAATTTAGGCTATATGGCCACTTAGCATATGGCACCATGGATTATGAATTTAAGTATGCATTAGGGATGCAGTATGTATTTAAGAAAAACCCACGAAGAGCAATCGATATAAGCTATAAGAACGACATGGAGCAACTTGGGGCAAGTGTAAGGGCTATCAAACAAGACAATATTATTTCTAGCGTTTTTAGAACTGATCCAAATATTTCGCTAACAATGGTAGAGCAATATAAGGGTAGTTTTATGTATGAATATTTCAATGGATTTAGCAATACATTAACATTCCGAAGACGAAATATATTTCCTCTTCAAGACCAGAAGTTTCTTATTAATGAAGATGGACAAGTTAAAACCCTTGAGAGTATAACTACTAGCGAAATAGAACTAAAAACACATATTGCATATAAAGAAGTGTTTTTTGTAGAAAAGTTTAACAGAAAAAGTGTTGGCACCAAATATCCTAAAATAAATATCTTCTACGCTTATGGTTTTCCAAATTTATTGAAATCAATGTACGAATATCATAAACTACAAATATCAGTAAAGCAAAGATTTAATATAGGATCATTAGGATACACAAAATATATTGTTTCGTGGGGTAAAATATGGGGAGAGCTACCCTACCCACTTCTTGAAGTGCATCCAGGAAATGAAACATGGATATATGACGATTTTGCTTTTAACAGAATGGGGTATTATGAATTTATTAGTGATGAATTTTTCATGGCAAACTTATCACATAATTTTAGGGGCTTATTATTTAATCATATTCCTCTTATTCGTAAGTTAAAATGGCGAGAAGTAATATATGGCAAAGTATTATTAGGTCATCTTTCGGAAACAAATCAGCAATACTCAAAATTCCCAAATAACACATCATTGCTAGCAGAACCATACTATGAAGTTGGTGTTGCCATTGAAAACATTTTTAAACTAATACGAATTGATGCATCATGGCGTCTTTCCTACCTTAATAAAAAAAATGTGAGCCCATTTGGGATTATGGGTTCTTTAAGAGTAGATTTCTAAAGTATTATTATTTACAATATTATACAATTCCAATATATATTGCATTAGCAGTACGAGGACATTTTACAATATCCGTTTCGCTAAAAAGGATTTTTATTTCCTCTTTAAAATTCTTCTTAAAATTAACATAATCACTTCTCTCAAGAAATTCAAGTACTTTAACAACAGTAGGAGTATCAGCTTCAAAATCATGTATCATTACAAACTTTTTCGCTATTCTTTTCATTTCCTTAAGCACAATAGCTCTATCATAATTTTTCATACCATGCAGCACATACGATGCGGTAACAATATCAAAACTATTATCATCAAACTTAGTAAGAGCTTCTGCATCATTCACAACAAATTCATTATCAGGGAAAGCTGCTCTAGCCTGCTTAATCATCTTTGCTGAAAAATCAGTACCAACAGATTGCTGATCTGTATATTTAGATATACTAGCAAGCCATTCACCAGTACCTGTTCCTACATCCAGAATAGAATAGTTTAGCAAGGCATACCTCCTATTTAATTTATCACAAATCTGATCATAACCCTTTCGCGCAGCTTTACCAAGCACTCCATATATTGGCGCTATAAAGTCAAAAATAAACTTAGCTCTTTGTTTATCTGTTCCAAAAAAATAATGATGTAATGCCATTCAAATTATATAATATTATTGAAAAAAATCAACTACTAATATCTATATATATCTTTTAATTTCAGCTTTTTATACTGTTTTCCAATTTTGATTTTTTCAATATCAAATCTTTTAGAATTTCCTACAATACTTGTTGTACTTTTCTTTCCTCCGACATTAATATGATGAAAATCTATTATTTTTTCAATATCAATTCTTTGATATACAGGGTATGAATACACGCGAGGGTCAGAATTATAGCCCTGCTGCTTCCAATATTGCACTGCAAAAGATTTAGTTCTAAAACTTGGCATATCGGAGTTAAAAGACCTTACTAAAAATGAACGTAATGACTTTATTTGATCCTCATTAATAGGCATCTTTAATATCAAATTCTCCAATAACTCTATAGATTCATTAGTTTTATCAGCCTGAGTACTCATCGCTGCATTAAAGTATCCTCTCTTATCAAAACGATAAGGAACAGAATAATAAGCATAAGCACTATAGGCTAAAGAACGGTATTCTCTAATCTCTCTAAACATTACAGAATTCATTCCTACTCCAAAATAATAATTATAAGGCTTAAGTATATCACGCCCATCCTGTTCAAGTCTATTACCTGGAATAGTTATTCTAATATGGCTTTGTAAAGCATCATTATCTTCTAAGAATAATAATCTGCTCTGCGTATAAGTTGTAAGGTCTCGAAGGAAAGGTGAATTACCTCTTAATAAAGTTTTAGAAAAAGGTATATTATTAGAAATATAACTAGATAATAAATCTAAATTACTTCTTCCTACAAAGTGGATATATGTTTGCTTAGAAAGAACTCTGTTCATCAACTCTTTAATACTACTATAATCTAGTTTCTTTATTTCTTTATTTGTTAGCCTATTTAAGTACATACTTTGGCTACCGTAAAGAGCATACTCATTTAAAAATCCAATTTTAGAATTCAAATCCTTTTTAATAATCTTATATTCCATCTTATTATTTTTCACCAGTTTACCAATAATTTTTTTGTCTTCAGAAAAATTATTAAGTAAATCATTAAGGTCCGATAGAGTTTGCTCTAGTTTATTATCAAATCCATAAACCTTTATGGTAAAATAATCACGAGTAGAGAAAAAATAGACATTAGAGCCATAAAGCTGCATTTTTTTCTTGAAATCTACATTAGAGTATTTTCCAACTCCAGCATTATTAAGGTAGTATGCCAGTGCTTTCACTTTTGGCTCTTGCAACTCGCCCATTGCTACTCTGATATTTATGGAGAAAATATTATTTAAAGGGTTTTCAACATAATAAAGGTGTAGGTTCTCTCTTAAATCAGTTATTATAATATCTTTACCAAACTCTATATAATCAGGATTAACATCATGAATAGGCATATTTTCTATTTTTATAGCCATTACTGATTGCGCTTTCCCATCTTCAATATTTAATGGTGTATTATTAGGTTTATCCATCAATTCCTTTTTAGGAAAACCTACTTTTGATTGAAAAGAAAGGTAATTATCTCCCAAATACAAATTAGCAACACGAATAATTTCTGCTTTATTTACCATTTCCAAATTAAGAAGAAATTCTCTTTCATCATATTCTTTTTCAGACATATAACTATTAATAATATTTGAAAGTACATGTCTACTTTGTTCTCTACTCAGCAGTTCCTCTCTAAGCATTGATGATTTTACGGCAATTAATAACTGATCATCAAAATCTCCTTTTTTTAGCTTTTCTATTTGCTTCATTATCAGTTTTTCGCCATTCGATACAGACTGAATTACAGGCTTTGGTACATAAAAAATAAACATACCACTTTTATCATAATGTTTATCTTGTAAAACCTGAGCTTCTAATAATTTACTATTAACACTAAGAGTGTCAATAAGCCCAGTATTTTCATTATTTGTAAGCAGTTTTGCTATAACATCTAATATTATCTCATCATCATGGGATATTTTTACCGTTCGAAAGCCTACAACACCAAAAGCTATAGGCGACAATCTTTTTTTGATTACAAGCCTACCATCAAAAGCATCCTCTTGCATAGAAGGAATCACAGCTTTTCGACCACCTCTTATTCTTCCAAACTTACTATTCAGTAACTCAATTATCTCATCAGTTTCAAAATCACCAATTAAGACTAATGCCATATTATTAGCATTATAATTATCCTTAAAGTAAGTTTCCATGGACACAATGCTAGGGTTCTTAAGGTCTTCAACCGTACCCAAAACTGTTTTTTGTCCATAAATAGATTTAGGATAAAAACCTTTATAAACCTCTTCCATTACAACGCGGAATACGTTATCCATCGACCTATTCTTCTCTTCGTATACAGTTTCTAATTCTGATTGAAAAAGTCTAAAAACAGGATTCTGAAATCTATCAACATATAACTTTACCCATTGCTCAATACTTTGCTTTGGAAAACTATTATGATAAACAATATTCTCATATGTAGTATATGCATTAACACCTGTTGCTCCAATGGACGACATAACTTTGCTAAATTCATTAGGAATTGCATACTGTGCTGCTTTTACCGAAAGTCTATCTATTTTTTTTAAGATTGCTGCTCTAAATTCTTGATTATCTTTATCCAAACGCAACAATTCATACTGATCTCTTATTGAATCTAGATAAACTTTCTCTGAAATATAATCTTTAGTCCCTAAAGTAGTAGACCCTTTAAACATCATATGTTCAAAATAATGAGCAGTACCTGTAGCATCAACAGGGTCTAGTTTTGCTCCTCCTCTAACCACAACCGCTCCTAAAATATCCTTTTGAGTATGATCTTCCTTAATAAAAACAGTAAGTCCATTTCCTAAAATAACCTTATTTCTACCTTTAAACACTTCTTTTCCAACTCTTATAAATCCCCCTTCTTCTGGTTTTGGTTCTGCCTTTAATATTACTTGTGACGCAACATATTGAAAACTTATAATTGAAAATAAAAATACTAATGCTAACTTATTAATCATAACGTAATTGTGTTTATAATAACTCCTTAAAAACAAAAAGTTAAATCTGTATATTTCTACAGATTTAACCCAATAATATATATTTTCAATACACTAACCTATATAGTACAATCGTGTATTGCTTTAAAAATATTTTTTTCAACTTTATCAAATTTCATACCTCTACGAGCATAAACTCTCTCGGCAACTTCAATAGCTTTCTTAAGGTTATATTTCTTAAGGCCACTAAAGCCACCCCAACCAAATGAGCTAACAAATTGGCGAGGAAAACCTGCTCCAAACAAATTAGTACTTACTCCAACCACTGTTCCTGTATTAAGCATAGTACCAATACTAGTTTTAGAATGATCACCTATTATCAAACCACAAAATTGCAACTCTGTATTAATAAATGTTTCTAATCTATAATTCCAAACACGTACCATATCATAAGTGTTTTTAAGATTCGAAACATTCGTTCCGGCACCCAAATTACACCATTCGCCAATTACAGAATTACCTAAATACCCATCATGTGATTTATTAGCATATCCAAGAAACAATGAATTATTTACTTCTCCTCCAACTTTAGAATGAGGACCTATTGAAGTAGGACCGTAAATTCTAGCATTTGCATTTATCTTTGAATTATCACCTAATGTGAAAGGACCTCTGATAACAGCACCTTCCATAATTTCTGCATCCTTTCCAATATATATTGGGCCATCCGTAGTATTTAAAGTAGCAAATTCCACCTTAGCTCCTTCTTCCATAAAAACAGGATGCTCACCAATAAAGTTATTAGTTTTACTTATAGATTGCGATTTTCTTCCTTTAGTAAGCTTTTCAAAATCACTTTCAATAGCTTTACCAAGTTTAGAAAATAAATCCCAAGGGTAATTAATACACAAGGTTTCTGATTTTAACTTCACTTCTTCAGATTCAGCAATTTCCATCGAATCAAGATTCTCTAAACTTAGATTCATCGCAATCACCTTTTCACTACCTACCAAAGCTTGATTAGTTTTTAAAGCTTCAATTTCTTTTAGCAAAGCCTCGGATGGACATACGGAACTATTAATCAATATATTACTTTCATCCTTAATTAAAGGATATTTTACAGATAAGTACTTCTCCGTTAAACTTGAAGTTTTTTGGCCAAGAATACGCTCCCATTTTTCACGCATTGTAGTAATTCCAAATCTTATATCGGCAATTGGCTTTGTAAATGTAAGAGGCTTCATATCCTCTCTAACCGTCTGATCATCAAATAATATATAATTCATCCTTATAAATGATTTTTGTGTTTATTTCTTTTGTGTTTGTGATTTCAAAGATAAGATTTTTTTTGGTATTTGCAAGGAAATTTTAAGAATAAATATCCTAACATGAATTATTAAAAGCCTAATAATTTCACATTAAAAATCACTTTCTTTTATTTAACACTTATAAATCAATAATTATAACATCTAATAAATATTTAATAATTAGAAATTAGTAGGCATAAAAAAAGCCCCTAAATAAGGAGCTTCTGTATTTTCTGTAAAACAGATATAATTATACAGTCTTCTTATCGAAGTGCTTCTTATATTTGTTCTTAAACTTATCAACACGACCTGCTGAATCAATAAGTTTCATCTTACCAGTGTAAAAAGGGTGAGATGTATGAGAAATTTCCATTTTAAATACTGGGTACTCATTACCGTCTTCCCACTTAATAGTATCTTTTGTATTAACTGCTGATTTTGTTAAAAAAGAGTAGCCATTCGACATGTCTTGGAATACAACAAGTCTATAATCTTTTGGATGAATGTCTGCTTTCATATCTATATTTATTTAATAATTTTATATTCGTTTCTATAAGCCATCAGGCTTCCTATTTTCGGAGGGCAAAAGTACATCTATTTCGTTTAATGACAAAACAATATAAGCACTTTTTCTTTATTTTTTTATTATAGCTTAATTTAGTTGCCCCAAAAACTCAATTACATCCACATTATCAGCATATTCCATTAATTTGGGGCTTTGTGTATTTCAAATTTTACTCCATTTTTTACTCCATTTTCTCCCTCTACTATGCATTGAATTTGGTCATTTTGCATATTTAGCAACCTAAGCTGCGCATCATAATCGTCATAAAATTCATAATTAATAACTGAAACTGCAGTTGCTAACCCTTCCTTCTCGCGGAGCAATAAAAACCCATTATCAAAATGCATTTCGTTATTTATTAGCAATAATGACTTCTGATACTCATAATTATTCAAATACTTGGTATGCATACTAACTTTGTCATAAGACTTTAAATTATCAAGCAATGTTGATATATTATAGCCTTTAGGAAGCATTATTTTAGAAATATTACGACAACCTAAACCAAAATAATAAAACACATCCTTACCTAATTCTTTAAGTTGCTCTGGAGTTTCATCACCTTTAATTAATGCTATAGAATTCCTATTCTTTCTAATTATATTAGGGTATTTACCAAAATAATAATCAAAATACCTTGATGAATTATTACTCCCAGTAGCTATAACGGCATCAAAATTCTTAACTAACTCCTCCTCAAAAATTATTTTATCAGCAAATCTAGGTTCAATATCTATCAATAGCTTCACTATATATGGCAGCAGTATTTTATCACTAGAAGATAGTTTTCCTACAAATGTTTTACCACTAATTATTACACTTAGGAAATCGTGAAATCCTACTAAAGGAATATTACCAGCCATTATCACAGCTACTCGTAATTCAGAATCTTCAAAGGAAAACAATTTATAATTAGAAATCCAATCCTGCATTGCTTTAGAACTTAACATTTCTATAATATTATCGAGAGCCAATTGTAAAAATTCTTGAGTAAACCAAGGATTAAAATTTTCTGCAGTTATTAATAATTGCCAAAAATCACCACCAACCTTATCATCTTTTAAACCACTTAATTGCTCTCCTAAGATTGATAATGCATCTATTCTTTCTTCTAATTTCATGGGTGCAAAAGTAGTTTTTTTTGTTGTTTAATTGGTGAATTGTTTAATTGGAAAAGTCATACTTCGATACATTTTTGGATAAAAGCTTCGCTTTTCTCTGCAAAACACTCAGTATGACATCTTAATATACATTTTTGGATAAAAGCTTCGCTTTTCTCTGCAAAACACTCAGTATGACGCTTTGAAATTTACATTGATGATTTGACTTAAAAAGTAAGGCGGTGACTCAAAGTCACCGCCTCACTAGCAAAGTGGAGAAACACTTCGCTTTTCTCTGCAAAACACTCAGTATAACATTTAATTTCAGGAAAACACTTCTTCAAAGTCATTATCTAATTCAATAACCTTAGATGGGTTTAACTGATCCATACGTAAACCACCTATGCGAACTCGTACCAATCGCATTGTTGGAAACCCCACTGCAGCAGTCATTTTACGAACTTGTCGAAATTTCCCCTCATTAATAGTAATAGATACCCATGAAGTTGGACGATGATTACGGACACGAACAGAGCGCTCTGGAAAATTTGGAATTGATATGAGTTTAGCTTTACATTTTTTTGTTAAATATTTTTTTCCTTGAATTGCTATTTCAACACCATTTTTTAATCTATCAACAGCATCAGAATCTATCAATCCATCTACTTCTGCATAATACTCTTTATCAATAGACTTGCTCCTAACTTTCTCACTTAGCTTCCCATCTTTAGTAAGTAATAATAGTCCCTCTGAGTCTTCATCAAGACGACCAATAGCCATTGTACCTTTAGGGAAATCAAATAATTCACCCAGTAGTTTTTTGTTTTTCCTAGTCGATTGATTTCGAATAAACTGACTAATATATCCATAAGGTTTATGAAGAATAAAGTTACTCATAAATTGTTTCTGTTTTTAAATAAAATAAGCCACAGTTGGTACGGTATATTATACTATTCTTTCTTCTTATTTCGAGCTTACAAAAATAGTTTATTTTATTTGGTTTATTAAACTAGTAATCATCCATTTTCTTTTATAGTTCATATCAATAAATATATTAATATTTAGTTTTATTTAGAATTAATTTAGAACCTATATTATAAAATAAACTATATATTTGCCAATCATTAATAATAATACAAACTCTAGTGGTAAAACACTCATAAAATATATAAACAATGGATACAAAAAATCTAGGTTTCAATTCAAAACTAATTCATTCTGGAGCAATAGACGATCAATTTGGAAGTGCTACTGTACCTATATATCAAACATCAACTTTCTCTTTTAAGAGTGCTGAGCACGGTGCTGCATGTTTTGCTGGGGAGGATGATGGATATATATACACACGTATTGGCAATCCTACTATTAACTCATTAGAAGTAGCAGTTGCTGATCTTGAAGGTGGTTATAAAGGTGTTGCTTGTGGCTCAGGAATGGGTGCAGTAACAGCAGTATATTTTGGATTATTAGGTGCTGGCTCACATATTGTAAGTCATAATGCAGTTTATGGTCCTTCGCGAGTAGTAATGGAAACCATGTTTAAGAAATTTGGTACAGAATCTACTTATATAGATGCAACTGACGCTCAAAATGTAGAAAACGCCATTCAAGAGAATACAAAGCTTATATATATTGAAACTCCCGCAAATCCAACAATTGGAATTACAGACATAAAGGCTGTTGTAAAGATTGCTCGCAAACACGGAATTCCAGTTTGTGTTGACAACACTTTCAATTCACCATATTTACAAAAACCTTTTGAAATGGGCGTTGACATAGTGCTACACTCATTAACAAAATTCATTAATGGTCATGCTGATATCGTTGGTGGAATTGTGGTTACTCGCACCGAGGAGTATTATAAAGAAATTAGAAGTGCAATGGTTAATATTGGTAGCAATATGGACCCTCACCAAGCTTACTTAGTAATTAGAGGTCTTAAAACTCTAGGAATTAGAATTGATAGAGCTCAAGAAAATGCTATTAAAGTAGCTGATTATCTTGACAATCATCCTAAGGTAGAATGGGTAATATACCCAGGTTTAAAATCACACCCTCAATACGAATTAGGGAAGAAACAAATGGCAGGCCCAGGTACTATGATAAGCTTTGGAGTAAAAGGTGGTTTGAAAGCAGGAAAGACTCTTATGAACAATGTTCATCTTGCACTACTTGCGGTATCATTAGGTGGTGTGGAAACACTTATACAACACCCTGCATCAATGACTCACTCTAAAATTTCTAAAGAACATAGAGAAGAAGCTCATATCACTGACGGCTTGGTTCGCTTTGCAGTTGGTATTGAGGATGTTGAAGATATCATAGCTGATTTAGATCACGCTTTATCTATGATTTAATATCTATTATAATTCTATAGATAGAATATCAAAAGCTGCCACCATATTTTAATGGTTGGCAGCTTTTGATATTTCAAGTACTTAATAGTAAATAGTGAAAGGAGAAGTACTTCACCTTTCACTATTCACTCTTAATTATCCACAAAGTCCTTATCACCAAAAACAGACAAACCCCCAAGAGCTGTTTCTCGGTACATACTAGGCATATCTTTGCCGGTTTCATTCATGGTTTTGGTTACCACATCAAAGCTAATAAAGTGCTTTCCATCTGATAATAACGAATAACTTGCTGAATCAAAAGCACGAGATGCAGCATGTACATTGCGCTCAATACAAGGGATTTGCACCAATCCATTTATAGGATCACAGGTAAGACCAAGATGGTGTTCTAACCCCATTTCGGCAGCATATTCAATCTGTGCTGGCGAGCCTCCTGCAAGCTGAGTGGCAGCCGCTGACGCCATTGCGCAGGCAGTTCCAACTTCGCCTTGGCAACCAACCTCCGCTCCCGAAATAGAAGCATTATGTTTTACTATATTTCCAATAAGCCCTGCCGTGGCAAGTGCTCTAATTATTTTTTCGTCGTCAAGTTCATATTGCTCCTGACTTATCTTTAAAACCGCAGGTAGAATTCCACATGAACCACAAGTAGGAGCTGTAACTACTACTCCACCCGATGCATTTTCTTCAGAAACAGCCAAAGCATAAGCAAATATCTTGCTCGTGGTTTTGGCATGGCCACTAAGGCTACGAGATTTTGCAATATATGAAGCAGATTTTCTTTGTAATTTTAATCCACCAGGAATCAATCCTTCATTTACCAGACCTCTCGCAATTGCGTCCTTCATCACTTTCCACACTTCAGTAAGATGCTCCTTCAAATCATCACCCTCAGTTTCACACACAAGTTCCCAAAATACCTTTCCTGTTTCTTTATAATAATCAAGAACATCCTGCATATTTCGCTGGGTATAAATCATATCCGATTCTTTACCCTTGGAATCGTCATCAACAATTTTACCTCCACCAACACTATAAACTAACCATTTATCGCTTTCTATTTCTCCTATTACTTCAAATTGCAAAGCATTGGGATGAAAATCCTTACGCTCATCTTTTTTCCATACAATATCAACCTTAGCCGGAGCAAGTTCTTCAATTATAGCCACATCAGTAAGGTGACCTTTGCCTGTTAAAGCAAGGCTACCGTATAAAGTAACACGGAAAGATTCTGCATTCTGATGCCTTTGCTTATAAATTTTCGCTGCTTGCACAGGTCCCATTGTATGACTACTTGATGGGCCTCTTCCTATTCTATATAATTCTTTTATTGATTCCATAGTTTATATTTTAAACTCTACAAAACTAAGGAAGTTTATGTAATTATTTCAAAAAAAATAATTCTATTTCTCTAAGCAAACGTATTGAATATCCTAAAATGAAATAATTATCTTAAACACTACCTGCAAGTATTATTTTATTATCTTTGCGCTTTATAAATTAACAATAAGATATTAATAATGGAAAACCATAACGAAGAAGAGTGTATTTTTTGCAAGCGCAACGATAAAGAAGTGCCTTTAGTAGGCTTATCATTTAGAGGAATTAAATACTCTATTTGCCCACAGCATATTCCAATCTTAATTCATGACCCACAAAAACTGGCAGGAATGCTTCCTGGCGCAGAGGATATGGTTGCTGGTTAAATCTAGTAAACATACTAACAGCAAAATAAGAAGAGCGGAAAATGTAATATTTTCCGCTCTTCTTATTTTATCTAAGATGCTATAATTATTTATAGCTTAATCATTTTTATAGTGCTGCTATTTGTTTTTCCAGTTCTACTTTCAAACTCAAGATTTACAAAATAAACACCAGCTTTAAGATTTCCTACATTCAAATTAAGCCTATTTCTAGAATTATAATTTTTCGAATATACATTTCTACCAGTAATATCATAAACACTAACATTAATGCTTCTTATATTAAGTATATCTTTAATTTCTATTGTATAATTATCATCAGTAGGATTAGGATAAGCTCGTACTTCTGGTGAATTAAACACCAGCTCATCAAATCCAATACTGGGTCCAGCAGTTCCCTTAAAGTAGTTTAATCCTCCCGAAAATGATCCAATCATTAAGTCCAATAATGTATCACCATCAAAATCATATATTAATGGGCAGGATCTAAAACCAGTGGTAAATGGCTCCCATATAGCGCCTTCATTAGTAAAACTCATTACCGAATATAAAGTATCTGCCCAGTCAGCATAAAATAAATTAGAGTCCATTCCAAAAGTACCAATTTCATTACCTCTAATATTACGATAATAGAAAATAAAACCTGATGCAGAACCAACCATAGCTCTTAATGAATCAGCATTATCATAAAAGAAATTTGGAACAGAATAACCATTATTATAATGCCAATAAGTACTAGTATTTATCTGCCCCATTGAGTCAGTAACATAAGTAAATACTGGATTATTAGCACTACCTGTATTATGATAATAATGAATTGTACCTCGTCGGTGACCAATTACAAGGTCCAAAAGGTTATCACCATCAATATCAATCAACTGAGGTGCTGAGAATTCTCCAACATCAATATTCTGATAATTTCTATGATTTGTAGTATCAAAAACCATCGGCTGACCAGCTCCTGCAATATTTTCTTTATATACAATTGTTCCTGTATTACTACCCAGCAGCATATCCATATCACCATCTCCATCCAAATCACCAAATGTAGGTTTCAAGGCTTGCCTATCCAAAATATCCATCCCTATCCAATTCTTATCCATTAGCTGATACTCTGCAAGGTCTGATGTTCCAGTATTTCTATAATAAGTAAGCTCCGAAACTTTTTTTGTTTGAAGGATATACCATAATGTATCAAAATACGTAGATTCAATTCTACCATAATTTCCAAGAATAATATCTTGAAGTCCGTCACCATCAACATCTACAAGTGTTGGCGCGGCATCATCGCCTACATCTATCATTCTATTCTGAAGAAAATTATTCATCTTATATTTAAGAATAGGACTATTTTCTTCACCAATATTATCATATAGAAGAACACTATTCTGTGCTTCGGGCTTATAATAAGCTGCCTCAAACGGACTTATAATAAATTCTTTAACACCATTATTATCTATATCTATATGATTAACTACAGGGAAAGATACCATACTAATACTTGTATCATAAATTGGAAAAACAGTGTCTTGAGAAATCATATTAGCAGAGTCTAGTGTACCACCATTAGTAAGATTTGTTATTGTAAAAAAATCAACATCTCCCAATAATAAATCCTTTAGAGAATCACCATTCATATCCATAATCAACACCGTTGAGCCAGCATGTTTCATCTCTCCTTTAGGAAGAGCTGGTTGCACACTTGGCGGATTTAAACAACTATGGTTTAAAAGTACACTATTAGAATTCTCACCCTCAAAGAAATTTCCCCAACAATGATTTCCAATTTTAAATTCTAGTGAATCATTTGGCAGATTAAGCTCTGTAGCGTAGTTTCTATAATGAATTAAATAACCTCCAAGAATATCAAATGTAACAATATCGTAATCACCATCATAATCTACATCCACAATTGCTGGGTAGTCCACCGACGAAACATAAATATTAATATAATACCCTCCAATTGAAAGATAATTAATCATATTTACTTTCTGAGTAAATATTAGCTGATTACCTATTGACTCATTTAAATACACTCTTATTCCGCCAGGGATATAAGTAAAGATATCTAAATCACCATCTCTGTCATAATCTACAGTTTGTATCCAACTACTTATTGAAGGAAGCAGCTTAACATACTCTGGCGCATAAGTATAACTTGCACTATCAGCTATATTATCGTTAATAAAGGTATGAAGTTTATTACCATGTATTTCGAAAACCAAAAGGTCTAATACTCCGTCTCGGTTTAAATCTAACTGCTGCATATGAACAGAATTAAGACCCCCAACCCAAGGCATTGATAAAGAGTTTCCAAGGCTATCCTTAACTACTAAAGAACTATTGCGCACAAATCCAAAATCATAATTTTGTGCTTTTATATCAGAATTAAAAGCAAAAAGTAATACAATTGTAATAATAGCAATCCTTTTCATATTTATATATTTTTAATTTAAAAACAATTTAATAAACTAATTGTGATAGGATACACATGACATATGACAAAGTCACTATCGTAATAGTTGAATACAAAAGTAATATAAATAATAATTTAATTAATAATAAACTATCTTTATATATGCTATAGAATTAGGAAGTAATTGATATATACAATACCTATATCACAAACAATAAATAAAAGCTTAAGTCATAGTCATTACACAATATGATATTACTCAATTTAACGTGAATTATATCTTTACTATTTTTTTTGTTTTTTTAACATATACTTTACTACTTTTGCACGCGGTACAATATTAGTACAGAAAGCATTAAAAAGTTAATTTATTTTTTTTCATAACATAATTTAAAACAAAAAACAATGTTTATATTAATGGTAATTATTTTTGTTCTTGGCTATATGGCAATAGCATTAGAACATCCGTTGAAGCTGGATAAAGCAGCATCAGCATTAGCAATTGGTACACTTACTTGGGCTATCTACGCCTTAAATAGTGTTGATATTCTAAATTTAGGATTTAGTGTAAATTGGAATGAATTAGTGAATGGATATAATCTTGATGCTGAGCAAACTAAAGATGTAGCAAACCACTTTGTAAAGCATGAGTTAGGTCATCATCTATCAGAAATTGCTGAAATTCTTTTCTTCCTTTTAGGAGCAATGACTATTGTTGAAACTATAGATCAACATCAAGGGTTTAAGTTAATTACTGATAAAATTACTACAAAGAAAAAAGTAAATTTACTTTGGATTCTTAGTGTTTTAACTTTCTTTATGTCAGCAGCACTTGACAACCTTACTACTACTATTGTAATGGTAACATTGCTTAAAAAGCTTATTAGCGATAAAGAAACAAGATGGTTCTTTGCTAGTATTATTGTAATAGCGGCAAATGCTGGTGGAGCATGGTCTCCAATTGGTGACGTTACAACAATTATGCTATGGATTGGTGGACAGATTACTGCAGTTAATGTTATTAAGATGGTATTTTTACCAAGTTTAGTAGCTATGGTAGCTCCTTTATTAATCCTTACTTTTACTCAAAAAGGAAACGTTACTACTCCTGAAAACGATGGTAAAACAAAAATATTTACAACTAGTAAAGAACAATTACTATTCCTTATAGTTGGAGTAAGTGCTCTATTATTTGTACCAGTATTTAAAACTGTAACTCACCTACCTCCTTATATGGGTATGTTATTAGGTTTAAGTGTAATTTGGTCTCTTAGTGAGATTCTTAATCGCAAACGCGACCATGAAGCAACACAGCACTTAGCTGTTTCTAATGTACTTAAAAAGGTCGATATCCCTACTATACTATTTTTCTTAGGAATACTTTCAGCTGTTGCTTCATTGCAATCTGCAGGTCACCTTTCTATTGTATCTAAATGGTTAGATGATGTAACAGGGCAAAATATATACTTGATAGATACTGCAATTGGATTGTTATCATCAATAGTAGATAATGTACCTCTAGTTGCTGGTTCAATGGGAATGTATGAAATTGCTCATGCTGGTACTTTTGGAGTTGATGGTGTTTTCTGGGAATTATTAGCATATACAGCTGGTACAGGTGGAAGTATTCTAATCATTGGTTCTGCTGCTGGTGTAGCTGCAATGGGTATGGAAAAGATTGACTTTGTATGGTATATGAAAAAGATTAGTTTACTTGCAATGGTGGGTTATTTCGCTGGTATTGGAACATACTATTTACAAGAAATGGTATTAGGTGCTGATCAGCATGTTGAAGAAATTCAACATGTAATTGAGGCTCCTGACCATATTATTGATGTCCCTGCAGGAACTCATATTAAACTTGAAAGTGAAATGTTTTTAAAACTACGTAAGCCATCTGAAAGCAATTCAGAAGCGCACGCAGAGTAGTTTGCATAATAATTAAGCAATAATAGGCTCACTTTATTAAGTGAGCCTATTGTTTTTTAATCAAGTTAGAACAATATATATATCTTAATTAATTGATAACTAAGATTTAAACTAGTAAAAAAAAATATTAGTTTTCATTTAATTAAAAGAAAAAAAGAATGTATATTTGCACTCCTTTTTAAGGGTAAGAAATATTAAAAATTAGATAATGATGGGTAAAGCAGATATAATTAATTTCGTCGAGAACGAATTTGTTGATCGTAAAGAGTTTCCAGCTTTCAAAGCAGGAGATACTATTAAAGTAACATATAAGATTAAAGAAGGCGATAAAGAGCGTTTACAGAGTTTCCAAGGTGTTGTAATCCAGCGCAAAGGCTCTAAAAATACTGAAACATTTACTGTTCGTAAGATTAGTGGTGGTATTGGTGTTGAGCGTATATTCCCTTTTGCATCTCCAATGATTGAAACTGTAGAGGTTATGAAACATGGAGTTGTTCGTAGAGCTAGAATATTCTATCTACGTGGTCTTAAAGGTAAAAAAGCTCGTATCAAAGAAGCTAGACGATAGTCAACTTCTTTTTAAGATATTCAAAAAGCCGTGTTGTAATACAATACGGCTTTTTCTATTTTTATTATTTTATGAAAAGTAGATTCAAATTATTCCCTATTATAATCCTAGCGGTATCAATATTGCTAGGCATATTAGCACATACAATAAGGCACTATTACATTATTGAAGATCAATTTATTAATCTAATCATTGCTTCTTTACCTAGTTTTGCAGCAGCTCTTGGCTTATCCATGATTCCTATAATTGCTAAAAGTAAAAAAACTATAAGTTCTATTATGGGGATTGCTACTGGCCTACTTATATACGAAGCAGAGCAACTATTCACTAGCAGAGCATTTGATATTAATGATATTACTGCAATAATTCTGGGGATATTAATTGGGTATATTATTGTTAAAAAGAACATAAACACAAATGAAAGAGCTCCTAACAATTAAAAATTACATCTACGGAAAAGGTATTTTGAGCAAGCTCTATGAAAATCCTTTCTGCCTAATTGGGACTCATAAGGGAAAAGCTTTTAAAATATATTTTAAGAAAACAAAAACTGAATATAAGTCCAAAAAGAAATCCATTCCACAACTTACCCTTGAGATTGCTGGCAAAACGTTAACGGTGAAACATCATAGAAATATTCCATCTATGATCAATTAGGAATTTGGAATTAAGAAAAAGCCCGTCATACTGAGTGATTTTTCCTAAGAAAAATCGTACCGAAGTAAGACGGGCTTTTCTGTATCTACGTGTATTTATATACTAGGAATTCAAATACTCCAAAGTATATAATGCAGCATTAGTACCATCACCAACTGCAGTTGTAACTTGTCTGAATGATTTATGAATATTATCACCTGCCGCATAAACTCCTTTTAAGCTAGTTTCAAATTTTTCGTTAGTAACAATCTCTCCCCATTTATTCAAATCTACAATACCTTCGAAAACTTCAGTATTTGGCACATAACCAATGAAAATAAATACGCCTTCTATCTTCATATTCT